>JANNWD010000600.1:0-3923 GCA_031408315.1 Bacteroidota bacterium | reverse complement strand
AGTGGGTTGTTTGTTTTTTGATAATAAAGAGCAACTATTACAATATGTTCCTAATGTAAAACCTACTTACTCAAACAAAAATATTTCTCCGTATTTAAGCCATTTTCATACTGTAGGTACTAATGAAATTGATGATCCTTTGCATTTTGCCCCTTCTTTAATAAAACAATTGCAACAGAGTGGGCAAGAGGTTGGATGCCACACTTTTTCTCATTATTACTGCTTAGAAGATGGACAAACTGTAGAACAATTTAAAGCCGATTTACAGGCGGCAAAAAAAATTGCTGAGCATAAAGGAATTGAATTAAAAAGTTTTGTTTTCCCTCGTAATCAATATAACGAAGCTTATTTAAGTGTGTGTAAGCAAGAAGGAATTATTGCCTACCGTGGTAATGAAAACTCTTGGTTGTACGAGGCAAAAAATTATGAAGGCGAAACATTATTGCGTAGAGCATTCAGATTAATAGATGCTTATTTAAATATTACTGGGCATCATTGTCATAATGTTACTTGGACAAATAGTACTATTCCTTGCAACATTCCATCAAGCCGATTTTTACGCCAGTATCTAAAAAAATTCGCTTTTTTAGATGGCTTACGTTTAAGGCGGATAAAAAAGAGTATGACACATGCTGCAAAAAATAATCTTACCTATCACTTGTGGTGGCACCCTCATAATTTTGGAGTAAACTTGCAACAAAATTTATCTTTTTTACAAAAAATACTAAAGCATTACCTATACTTACAAAGCAAATATGGCTTTACAAGCATTAACATGCAAAAATTAGCACAATCCTTAATGCAGTAAAATGAATAGCTCTAAAATCGTATTATTAGCTGGTAAAGGAGCATCTACAAATATTGTATATAATTATCTAAGCCAAAATATTTTATTTGATGCAGTAATTATTGAAGATGCTGTGCCTAAAAAAATTTTTATTAAAAAGCGGATAAAAAAATTAGGATTAGCGAAAGTAATTGGTCAACTTTTTTTTCAATTTTTAATTATACCAATTTTAAATGCTACATCAAAAAAAAGGCAGCAACAAATTATACAGCAAAATAATTTAAGTACACAAGCTATTGCAGAAAATAAAATAACATCTGTAACCTCTGTAAATAGTGATGCTTGTTTAGAAATCCTACAACGAATTAATCCAGATATTATTGTGGTAAATGGTACAAGAATTATTTCTAAAAAAATATTGACAAGCCTATCTGCCAAAATAATAAATACACATGCAGGCATTACACCAAAATACCGTGGTGTACATGGCGGCTACTGGGCATTGGTAAATAACGATTTAGCTAACTGTGGTGTTACTGTTCACTTTGTAGATGCCGGTATTGATACTGGGAGTATAATAGCACAACAAACTATTAAGCCTACAAAAAAAGATAATTTTACTACCTATCCAATACTTCAATTAGTAGCAGGGTTGCCAATTTTGTTTAAGGCTATAAAGGATATAAGTAATAATATTATCACTACTTCAAAAGGTACAGTAGAGTCTGGCTTGTGGACGCATCCAACCATTGTCGAGTATCTTAAAAATTATTTTACAAAAAAAATCAGCTAGAAGGTATACAATAATTTAACAGTTACTACGTTTTAAAAAAGTCCAAATCTTTTTAAAAAACCAAATTTCCAATCCAATGGAAAAAGTAATTGCAGTGGTTGTTACTTACAACCGTAGTAAACTTTTATGTGAATGTATAACCGCTTTACGTAATCAAACCCGTAAGTTAGACGGTATAATTGTTGTAAACAATGGCAGTACAGATGATACTGAGCAATGGTTAAAACAACAATCCGATATTCAATTCATCACTCAAAAAAATGTTGGCTCAAGTGGCGGCTTTAGCACAGGTATAAACTGGGCTTTCAAGCAAAATTATACTTGGATGTGGTTAATGGATGACGATGGTTATCCAAAACAAGATGCATTGGAAAATATATTAGCTGCCGATAATGGG
Source organism: Bacteroidota bacterium (assembly GCA_031408315.1). Taxonomy (GTDB): domain Bacteria; phylum Bacteroidota; class Bacteroidia; order Chitinophagales; family Chitinophagaceae; genus Ferruginibacter. Next base: position 1,946 of record JANNWD010000600.1, on the reverse strand, counting down.
CAAATGCGATTAATGAATTGTGCAGTAATAGATAAGGAGGATAAAAAATCATTTGTTTGGAAAACACAAAATTATAAATCGATAGACGAAGTAAATACTACTATTATTGAAGGTATTGGTCATCCATTTAATGGTACAATGCTACACAGAAAAATTGTAGAAAGAGTAGGTGTGCCACAACCAAAGTTTTTTTTATGGGGAGATGAAACAGAGTATTATTATCGAATAACTAAAATAAATAAAATACCTGTTTGTACAATTGCTAATAGCATACATTATCATCCAAGCACAGCTTTTTCCTTAAAGCAAGATTGGGATTACGCTACCGGGTGGAAAATGTATTATTATGTTCGAAATAGATTTTTTATCCATCAAGTTAAATTTAATAACAAAGCATTTGCATTTATTAATTACGCTTGCTTTTTAGTTGCATTTACGGGCTTAATAATGCTATATCAAAAAACAAATAAACTTAAAAAAATAAGTTTTTTAGCTTGGCCAGTTGCCGATGCCTTTACAAATAATTTTACGGCAACACCACCTTTAATTTTAAATAAATTAAAAACCAATTTAACGCATAACAACAGTACTATAAATTTTAAAAACTGGTGGTTTGCAATTCAATCTATATTTAATCCTGAAAGAGCTAATAGAGCATTAGGAGGTGCTTAAAATTAAAGCTAATAAAATTTATAAAGTAGTATTGGTAACAATATTACTTTTTTGTTTATACAAGTCATAAATAATGTATAGGGCAATAATATAAAAGGGCATACATGGAATTTTATACCTAACTAATGAACCAAAATTTGCGGTAGTAGCACCAACAAATAAAGCAAATAATAATGAAAATAACATACAATAAATTACTAGAGGCTCTTTAATGCAAGTGCCAATAAAATGCCTAGGGCCTGTTTTAAAAAAAACATACAACGTAAAAAACATAATAAACAAACTTTCAAAAGACGAAAGTAAAGTTGAAATATTTCTACTCTCCCATAAAAAAGGCCGGTATAATGTTGCAATAATTGCAGCAGGTGCTATTAAACCTAGTTTACGAAAAGTAATGCCTCCGCTAAGGTCTACTCCTAACGAAAAACTTGATGTAGATTCTCTAATAGTGTAGGCTTGTTGTTTTTTTTCCATACTTTTTGTAATCCCTTCACCAGCATACTCCCCTAATGCTTCGGTAAGTTTGCCCATTATTTTTGTAAATAATGCCATACTTACTAATACCAAACTAAGTATAATAACTATTTTTAAAAATTTGCTTTTTAAAGCCGCCATGTTTTTTAATATCAAAAACATAAAGAAAAAAGGTAGGTACGATACTAATATATATACTTTTACAACCGACAGCAAATAGGACGCTAACAAAATTATAGCCGTATTTATTACTATATTTTTCTTTTTAAATAAAATTTCGTAAAGCGAATAGGTAATCCATCCTAAAGCACTTATGCAAATAGAATCTTTTAAAATACCCGAAGCCCAAAAAACAAAAGTGGGTAAATATAAAATAGCTACAGCCAATTGCTTATGTAAATGAGGATATTGCTCATAAAAAAAACGATATAATCGCCATACCCCAGAAAAAGCCAACATAGAAAAAAACAAATTAAGAATAACGTATTTACCAAAACTTACAAACGAAAACAAGGTTACCAATCTTGCAATCATGTAATTATTCTCTGCTCTAAAATATCCTTGATTTAATGAATTGCGTAAAAGCGTTTGATCAAAATCTGGCCCCGATGAAAAAATCCATTTTATATGTTGAGAATCGCCAAGTATTAAATTGTAAATATTAACCCCTTCGGTATAATACAATCCAAACGAATCGCCTAGTGATACAAATGTATTAAAAATGGTAAAAGGAATTACAGCTAACGCTTTTATCCAAAAACCAATTTTGTGGTAATGCTCTAAAATAGGATCGTTATATC
>JANNWD010000599.1:0-2356 GCA_031408315.1 Bacteroidota bacterium | reverse complement strand
TCACCGCAGGCGAGCGCGCTAGCTGGGACGATAGCGCACCGGGCATGTTCGAGGCGCTCGAGGCGATCATCGAGGCCTCCGACGCATGAGCAACACGCCCGCAGGTCAAGTGCCAACGGGCACCAAATTCTTCCACGGCTTTGGCAGCATTGCCTATGGCATTAAGGAAAACGGCTTTTCGACCTTCCTGCTGCTGTTCTACAATCAGGTCGTCGGGATGGATGCGCGGCTGGTGGGCGCTGCGCTCGCGATTGCGATGGTGGTCGATGCCTTTGCCGATCCGATCATCGGGCATATGAGCGACCGGACCTATACCCGCTGGGGCCGCAGGCTGCCATGGCTGTATCTTGCCGCCGTGCCGCTGGGTGCGTCATGGATGCTGTTATGGCAGCCGCCGGGGTTTGGCGGGTGGCAGGCGTTTCTCTATCTGGTCGTGACCGCAGTATTCGTCCGCACATTGGTGTCGGCGTGCGAAGTGCCGTCAGTCGCGATCCTGCCCGAACTGACGCAGGATTATGACGAGCGCACCAAGCTGATGCGGCTGCGGTATCTGTTCGCATGGGCGGGCGGGTTGCTGATGCTATTCCTCGCTTATGGCGTATTTTTGGTGTCGAAAGAGGAAGGCCAGGTCGGCCAGCTGATGGCCGAAGGCTATTGGCTCTATGGGCTGACGGGCGCGGTGCTGATGACAGTCACGGTGCTGATCTCAGCCGTCGGCCAGCACAAACAGATTGCGCATCTGCCAGCGCAACGGCCCGAAAAGACAACGACAGGCGAAGCGTTGCGTGAAATCTGGGCGTCGGTCTCGCACCCCGCCTATCTGGTGCTGATCAGCACGATCGCGTTTGCCGCTGTCAGCACACAAGTCACCTATGTGCTGTCGAATTATCTCTACATTTTCGTCTGGCGGTTTCCACAAGGCTGGTTCCAGGCCTATCCGTGGATGCTGTTCGGCAGCGTGATTGTGGCATTCTTCCTCGTCGCGCACTTCAACAAGACCAAGGGCAAACGCGAAACGGCATTTGGCAGCATCTTCGTCAATGCCGGGTTCTGGCTGATCCCGTTTGCGTTGTTTCTCGCAGGGCTTTGGCCAGCGGTCGGCACCAACCTGTCGACGGGCATGGTGTTCGCGTTTTTCTTTTGCGCCAATTGCGCGGGCGTCATCGTCCAGATTTCGATTGCATCGATGATCGCCGACGTTGTCGAGGCATCGGAAGAACAGACCGGTCGGCGTTCTGAAGGGCTGCTCTATGCGGGAAACCTGTTCGTTCAGAAATGCGCGACAGGGGCTGGTATCCTGATTTCGGGGCTGATCATCAGCTGGGCTGGCTTGCCTGAAAAGGCCGATCCGGCGACGGTGGCGGCACCTGTGATCGACCGGCTGGTGATCGGCTATATCGGCGTTGTCATTCTACTCGGGCTTGGCGTGATCTGGCGTATCCGCAAGTTTCCGATCAGCCGCACCGATCATGAAGAGCGCGTCGCAAAGCTCGCCGCCGCCAATCCCCAACCAGCAGAATAGAGGGCTAGGCAAGCCCGATTCAAGCTGACATTGACGCTAACGTAAAGACAAGAGAGGACGACTCAGACCATGGATTTCACCCTCAACGAACGCGAAACCTACTGGCGTGACCGCGTAAAGAGCCACATCGACACTTACCTTCGCCCACGCGTGAAGGATTACAAGGCAGAGATGGAAACCGGCAACCGCTGGAAGGTGTTGCAGGTCGTCGAGGAAGAGAAAGCCCGCGCCAAAGCGGCAGGGCTTTGGAACCTGTTCATGCCGCCGCCTGGAGCGAACCATCATCTTGATGACAGCATCGGCTTCGAAGGCCCCGGCCTCAACAATATGGAATATGCGCTGTGCGCCGAAGAAATGGGGCGGCTGGGCTTTTCGTCCGAAGTCTTCAACTGCTCGGCGCCTGACACCGGCTATATGGAAGTCTTCCACCGCTACGGCACGGCTGAGCAGAAGCAAAAGTGGATGATCCCGCTGATGAACGGTGAAATCCGTTCGGCGTTTCTGATGACCGAGCCGCAGGTGGCTTCGTCCGACGCGACCAATATCCAGACCTCGATCCGCCGCGACGGCGATCATTATGTGATCAACGGCCGCAAATGGTGGTCTTCGGGGCTTGGCGATCCGCGCTGCAAGATCGCGATCGTGATGGGCAAGACCAACACCGAAGCCCAGCGGCATGAACAGCAAAGCCAGGTGCTCGTCCCGATGGACGCCGAAGGCGTCAACATCCTGAGGCATCTGCCCGTCTTCGGATATGACGATGCGCCGCACGGCCATATGGAAGTCGAACTCAAGGACGTCCGCGTGCCTGTTGAAAACATCGTGCTCGGCGAA
>JANNWD010000598.1:0-2765 GCA_031408315.1 Bacteroidota bacterium | reverse complement strand
TTCTAAAGTAAAATTAATTTTCGAATTATTGCGGACGGCTTGCAGGCAACGGTAGCGCTTGGCGATGTGGTGGAATTTGAAAATCGTCTGCTCGGAACCGCTGCTTGGCTATGCACTAAAGATAAATATAACTTACCAATGTTCAGCGATGTTTGTCAAGCCGAAACAAAAGCCTAATAGCGAACCCAATGTTCATTGATACTTTCTATTGCCACCATATTGCCAAACGCCTTGTTATGCGAAGTCACGCCAATCAATTTTTTGTCAATCAAATTTTTGCTTGCAAAAAATTGATTGGCGAATCAAGTTGCACAATCATTCTCGGTAATCATCAGTCGTATCAGTAAACATCAGTTTCACTTCTCGGTTAATATCTTGTCAATATCAGTTTATATCAGCTTTTCGGGCTTTCTATTTTTTAAAATCGTTTGTCAAGAAAAGCCTTTTGTGTGTGCCTTCTATTCCAAAGTTCAACATTAAAAGCACTTCTTTGTCTGTAAGCAAAAGTTGATTTTTAGAAACGAGCTCAGTTTGTTTATCAATTTCAAAGTTTGTGATTTTTAGAATCACCGAATTATTTACAACCGAATCTGTCATAAATTTTCCAACTTCTTTGTCTTTGTACAAAACTGAAAACTGTTTTTCATTTTCAACTTTCAAGCCTAAACTTTCCAACTCAATTGCCAAAGCGTTTCTGTAAATAGAATTGTCAAGCCCAAAGGGTAGGGCATTGCAAACAGTATAAAACCCTTGCAAAATTATTTTAGTAATGTCAGCGTGCAGATATTCCATAAAAATCGTTTCAATCTATAATGGTAAATATCAGTAAATATCTGTAAATATCAGTTTCGCTTGCAGTATAAAAGTCTGTCTGTAAAAATCAGTAAAAGTTTTTCTGTATAAAAAACTATCCACACAAAAGTAAATTTTCAAAATAATTTTCAGAAAGAAATGATTATAAAAGAAGATTGCTATAAATATTTCGCATAACGAGCAGGGCTTTATGCAGGTTGGGAATTAGTATTCCGTCCGCCCACAACCGCTGCTAATTGAAAATATAAAGTTGAATTTAAGAACTAATGTTGAGATTTATTCGTCCAGCCCGAACTACAGCTTGGATTTGCAATTGGCTGATGATTGCTGGTCAAGCCCAACTTGCATAAAACCCAATGTTGGTGGCAGTATTTATTTTGAAGTCCTAACATCAATTAAATATGGTTTCAATGGTATTCCTACTTTATTTAAAAATGCATCTGTCACAAGTAGTTGATATTGCTTATTTTTTTCTAATGGTTTAATCTCAATGCTAAACGATAGCCCATCCTCTGAAAATCCTATTCGCTTTTGCAGCCACATAACATTTTTGTCACCTATTGGTCCAATATCGAAATCACTTGAATTTTTGCTCATAGGTTCTGAAAAAAATAGTGTTACTGTTTTTATTTCACTACTAATGTCCTGCTTACCATTTTCAAACGGTTCTATTCTTATTATCGTTGGTCTAGATTTTTCAAACTCGTCTTTGTAAATTGATAGTGGTTTTTCAAAATATTTAGTACCCTCTACAAATTTTGTTAACGAGTCTTGATTGTTGTAATCTAACTCAATCATTTTTTTTATTGCAAGCCTCTTGTCAATAGCCATAGTATAATACTGCTCACAAATAGCATAGCCAACATAATAAGCCAAGTCTCTCATTTTAAATTCATTTTCGGGGCTATTCCAAATCCAATTGTCAAAATTTGTTGAGAACACTTCTTTTACAAAAGCTTTTTTGATTTTCTCGTCATTTAGTTTCCCAAATGATATTTGCTGGTTAGGTGAATTGGTTTTAAGTGCTAATGTTGTGATGTACTCTGCTACTCCTTCTATGACAGTTTGAGATAATAAATTATTACCTATTGTTGTTTTTTGTTGTGTATGTATAAATTCGTGTACATTTAAGAAAGTAATATTTTTTACTGGATTTGTAGCAAAGTAAGCAGGTAAATGAGATAAATTCTTGTCAAGCTCACTTGTTATTACAGTATTATCTGCCATTGCAAGTTCGCTACCAATCAAAACCTTATCTTTTACAGTTGTTCCATTCGTTCTTAAAGCTCCAATAGTAAAATAAACCTTTGCTGGTTTTAAGTTGGGATATATTTTTCTAAGTTTCTCAATTCCTTTTTCAATTTTAAACGCATAGTCATTTACTTGCATTGTATTTTTTCTAATTGAATTCCAAAACATTGGATAGCGGTTAATTGATTTAGTATAGCTTAAAGCCGTGTATTGTCTTGCTTGCATAATCCCTTGCAAACCTTCTGTTCCTTTGTCTATGTATTGTGTCTGTATTATTTCAATTTGCTTTAAACTGTCTTTTGTTTTAATAATTTGGTCATAAGCTTTCCAAAAATTAGGAATGTCGTCTGATACAACAGTTTGATTTTTCTGTCCTAAACAAGTTGTTGATAAAAAAATTAAAAACCCTAACAGTATTTTGTCCATAAAATTTATTGTTTATTGTGAAGTGTCCGATAACATTGCCACCAACGGGAGTTTTTTCACAAACTCCCATCTTTCTATAAATATACACACAATGTTAATAGCTACAAAGCCGCATAATTTTTGCAATAAAATGGTATGCAATTTATACAAGGACAACACCGCCAACAAACCTACTTTGCCACTTTGGAAGAACAGGTTGCAGTAGATAATCCGGTAAGGCTTATAGATGCCTTTATAGACAAATTGGATCTGCAAAAATCAGGTTTCCAAAAAAC
>JANNWD010000597.1:0-3589 GCA_031408315.1 Bacteroidota bacterium | reverse complement strand
CGATGCCATCTGGTAGAGCATCAGCCACAGCCTTAGAAACAGTTTCAGGATCGGTGTGACTGAAGAATATTCCATCGGTGTCGATCTCTATTGTCAGACCCCCACAACTCTCGACCACTGACACCATCAGATCCAAGATCTTCCGACCGTAAGCCGTCACCATAGCCGCCGCTTCATAGTCATTGAATGAGTAGTAACCAGTGCCGAAGAATCCAAAACTTCCATTTATCAGTACTTTCAGCGATTTCTCTTGGAAGTTGGCAGACCGATCGCCTGTTTTACCCAATGCTTTGAGTCTCAACCGTTCCGATCGCATATACTCCAATACCCCTAGAAACTTATGCTCAGTGTCTTTGCGGCTACAGATGCCATACCTCAGCATGATGGAAGGATACAGGCTAGACACGTCAATTTTGGCGACATTGGAATGTAAACCAGGTTTTAATAGTTCGACCGTTCCGCCATCAAACCCCGATTTACCATCAGCGTTGGGTTGTAGCCCTGGTAGTAATTTCTCATGAATCTTCTGGGCTTTGAGTGCTGGGGATGCGATCGCTAGTGTTTGAAAGTTCAGGTTAGGTACATAGTTCATCTGGTAGTAGACAACAGGTATCAGGAAATTAGCTAACAGTTGAGTGTCGTCTAAATCAAACTCTAGATATTCCTGAATCGTCCCTAAGTCCCCAGAGTCCCAACATTGTCTAATTCGTTCTACCGATAGCTCTAGCCGTCGATCGTCTCTCAGACTCAGAGCAATAACACTATTCTTTAGACCATAGCTGCTGAGTTTAGCCGCTGCTTTATCCCAGATAGCGATCTGCTGATAGGTGTCTAAAATATCTGTTCCCCGCCAATAGATAGGGGTAAACTCGATTGGCTGACCATTGACAGAGCTAGAGGTAATTCGAGTGGTTTTAGTAGCTCTGGTGAAGGGATGAGAGATTTTATTAATCCTGCATCTAGTAACCAGAAAGGGAACATCGAAATTAACTAAGTTGTGACCGATTAAGCAATCTGGTTTGTTAGCTTTGAGATAGTCGATCGATTTGGTAAGAATCACCCGCTCGTCTGGGTCTGTGATGATGGTCTTAACTCCAGTCTCAGACATTAACCCGACCATTAACACTCGATCGACTAGTGGATCTAAACCTGTTGTCTCAATATCGAGATAGAGCTTAGTGAGTTGTTCGTAGGGCTTAACGTTGGTAGTCGGTGCCCATGCTGGCGTGGTGACTGTTGGGCGATAGTCCAACGATAAACAATCTAGGTCTATATCGATCCGCCCTGGTGAATGCTCGACAGCTAGGCGAGGTGAAGGTGGATCGACTCTGAGTATTGCCGAGCGGTGAATCTTACGATCGCCAATGTGGATAATGTCACCATCGAGATAATCGACTACCAGAGGGTGCCCACTTTTACCGTAAACAGTTGAACCGATGCAGATATTAACACTCATATTCAACCCCCTCATCATCGATAGTTTCTGGTGTGCTGTTACTACGGTTACTAACGATTTCGATAAACTCGTCTCCAATTTTCAAATCAGATTTGTATTTGTGTACGTTCAGATCTTGTGGACAAGTGGACAAAACGGCTGAATCACATTCTAGAAAAGGCTTTGACTCGTCCACATTGCTTGTGTACGGGTGTGGACAGTTATGATTTTCATCGCCTGAAACTGTTTCTGTATCGTTGATTGGAGGTTCTCGATCGTCTGTGGACAAACTTGTGTCCACTTGCTGACTATGGAGCGGATCTAATTTGTGAACACCAGTGGAAATCTGTTCGCCCTCGAATTTGTCCACACTTTTTTTATCGGCTGAAACTGTTGCTATATCGTTGATGCGGGGTTTACTGTCCACAGCGTCCACATTAGCCGTGGACGGTTCAAAGCTTTTGTTAGACTCGGTTTCAGACTGTTTGTCCACTTGTCCACGCTTTTTCGTGTCCACAGATCTGAATTTGAATTTCTTGTTGGTCAACTTTTCCCCGTTACCTTCCACATACCCAAGCTCGATCATTTTCACGATCGCTTTTCTGGCATCGTCGGCGGTCTTAAATTTTCTCCAGTTCGGTTTATGAAACTGGCGAACTGAGAGCCAGCCAGTATACTTAGTAGAGTTCAGGAATTTGGCGATCGTGTCTTCCTTTTCGTCTCCCAGTAACTCTTCATAGATACTGACGGACTGGCTCACCAACCACCGAGTAAATTCAATCGCGGCAGTGAACGTGGACAGTGGCACTTCATCGGGTTGGGTACTATCGAGGGCGCGGTTGATGATATGCAGCATCAAAGCGATCCGATAAGAATAACCGTTGAATTTGGGATAGAGTGGTTTGATAGATTTCCGAGTCTCAGCCAGTCTGAGGTTATCCATCTCGCGATCCCATCGATCGGATGTGTCAAAGCAGTCGGGATGTAAACTGACTTCCATCGGCTCACCACCATCGGCAACGGCTTTAAATAAGGCATTCATTACGCTGAAGTTAATTGGACTACCTTTACTTAACGGTGGCTTAGGTACCTCTTCAAATCTCACTAACGCCATGCGGGGCATAAAACCGTTTTGAATCTCTTCACCCTTGGCTACTAGTTTCGCCATGACATCCGGTTGAACCCCGCCCATGACTGAAACACTGGGGTTAGCTACTGGTGTGAACTCGCGTCCAATTCGTTCCCCTTCTACCGAGTCTCCATCCCAGAGCGAGAGGTGATATTCGAGTTCTCCTTTCTCTGGATTCATCCGCAAACACCAACCGAGTAATTCAGGCGAGTACAATAACAACCCCCTCTCTCTCTGTTTGGAGCATCTGGATAGCAATGCCTCAATCGTTACGTCACCAACCCAATAACGCTGTCTGTCTGGAGGTGGTTGGTTAGCTTGCTCTAATATTTGTGGATCGAGATCTTTACCCTTGCCCCGCTTGCCTTGACGTTGGATCTCGTTCCATTCCTCTAGTGCTTGTTCGTGTAATAAATTATGTTCCTCTCCCAATTTTTTCAGAGCATTCAGAACAGGAGCGTAGGAATGGGTTTTACCATTGCCCGATACACCGTAGATACACAGCCAGAATATCGGTTTGGCAACCCGCAAGGTATTCCCGAAACATTTGAGGTGTGTCTTAGGATGAACTAACGTAGCCAAACAGGTGATTAATGCCATGCTCATTAAACCCTGGGGAACTGCTGTTCCTTGGCAATATTCGGCTAGTGGTTCAGCGATCGAACCTGGGAATAGTCTTGATAACGGGAAATCAGTATCAATTACGCTTAATTTGTTATCGACAACTGCCCGATCGAGATCGTCATCATTTACCATCTCAAACCGATGTCCAGATCTCGCCGCGACAGCCTTAGAAGCGTTGTAAACCGATGAAGAAGAACATCCAGAATGGCAGATAAAACCACCTGTCTGAGAGTCGATATGAAGGCTGTCTGAGGATTCTCCGTCGTGTGCTGGACATTTAGCTGTTATCCATCCATTTCGACCGCTGGGATTGAAACCCGTCAGGTACTGAGCAAACGATCGCATATCTCGGTCATCAGCATCAGACTCAACTATCTCCAGTGATTTTTTGCACCATCGAT
>JANNWD010000596.1:0-5293 GCA_031408315.1 Bacteroidota bacterium | reverse complement strand
CCACTCATGCTAATATTAGTCAACCGGATTTGTATGACAATAAAAAAACAAATCCAATCAAATACTTAACATTGGTAATATATAAAATACCCCACCAACAGCACCTGCCGTAGAAGCGTAAGCAACTAACTGTGCCGATTTACCTAAATTTTTCTCCGATTTAAATGTAGGAGCTAAAGCATCGATTACATAAGTACAAATGTAATAAGACAAAATACCGGTTAACAACATTTTTACAGCAGTTGTTAAACCCCACTTCATCCCTCCTATCTTTACACCAAAAGTTGAAACACCAATCAAGCCAAATCCAATAAAGGCTGCAATGGCACCAATAAGAGCCAAGGGGATAACATATTTCGATAATAAAGATTGCGGTGTTTCTGTTTCACCATTAACAACTTCCCATTCCGTTTTTGGAGTTATTAAAATGTTTTTAACTCTTTCAATTAAATTCATATGTATTTAGTTTTAGAACTGTAAAGTATAAAATACATTACATTTTTACAAATATTATTGAAAGTTATTTTGCCCATATAATTAACACTAACTTTTAGGCAACAACCTAATTAATTCTTCATTACGTTTATTCATCTCTAGTAAACGTTCTTCTAAATCTTTATTTTGAACAAGTAGTTGAGTATATTTCTGTTGTAAATCGCTGTATTGCCTTAATAATTTAGAGGCATCTACTAATTCATCTTCTAAATCCTTTTCTCTATTAGCTGCACCTAAAGCTTGTTGTTTTTTTTGTATAATATTTTCTTGTAAAGATTGTGCTTCAATATTTTGTATTTCTAACTGGCTTCTCAGTGCTGTAGTATCTGCTGCGTTTTGTATTAAAATATCTATTTCTTCTTCTCTTAAAGCCAACATTTCATTCGCCTCTTTAAGCTGTACTCGTAAGTAATCGTTTTCCGAAATTATTTTTTGTATTTGTTCCTGTGTAAGCATAAGGGTTATATTAACTCACTAACGTTCCTACCTCTTCGCCTTGTACCACTTTTAATAAATTGCCTTGCACATTCATATCAAAAACAATAATGGGTAATTTATTTTCCATGCAAAGTGTAAAGGCCGTCATATCCATTACCTTCAAATTTTTTTGAATACAATCGGTAAACGATATGGTGTTATATTTTGTTGCAGTGGAATCTTTTTCGGGGTCGGCTGTGTAAATACCATCTACCCTTGTACCTTTTAAAATAACATCAGCTTGTATTTCAATGGCTCGTAAACTACCGGCAGTATCTGTTGTAAAATAAGGGTTGCCGGTACCAGCACCAAAAATTACTACTCTACCTTTTTCTAAGTGGCGTATTGCCTTACGACGAATGTATGGCTCGGCAATTTGTTCCATTTTTATAGCCGTTTGCAAACGAGTATATACGCCAGCTTTTTCTAGTCCACTTTGTACAGCAATGCCATTAATTACTGTAGCTAACATACCCATATAATCTCCTTGTGCTCTTTCAATACCGCTTTCGTCTTCGTTCATTCCTCGGTAAATATTCCCTCCCCCTATTACTATGGCTACTTGCACTCCAGCTTCGGTTATTTGTTTTATTTCTTTTGCATATTGTGCAATAATTGCTGGGTCTATAGGGTCAAAACTATCTTTATTTCCCATTAAAGATTCGCCAGAAAGTTTTAGTAAGATGCGTTTGTATTTTGCCGCCATGGTAAGATGTTGAATAGTTTTTACGAAGGTAAGTTTTTTACCGCCTTTATGCTATACATCATCGGAAACTTATTTCCCCTACCCTTAAACCGCCACATGCCATCTTCTCCTTGCTCTACATTATTAAAACAATTGTACGGCGAAAAAGGAAACTCATGCAAAAATTCTATTTGTAATCCTTCGCTAATTAAACATTCCAATATTTCCGAAAAAGGATGATTCCAACCATATTCTTTATATTCAATAGCTGCATATCTTTCAGCATATGTACCTGTTTGTGTTGTTTCAATTACTTCATCGTTAAAATAGCTATACTCAATTTTTTCCATAGCATCGTCATACATCCAAAGTGTTGGATGAAAATCGGCAATGTAAAAAACACCCCCAGATTTTAAATTTTCGGTAATTACTTTAGCCCATGGTTTTAAATTGGGTAGCCAGCCAATAGTGCCATAGCTGGTAAAAATAATATCAAATTTTTCTTTAACATATATAGATGTATCGTACACATTACAGCAAATAAATTTTGCTGGTATATTTAGCTCCGCAGATAATTCATTAGCAAGGTTTATAGCTTCGTCGCTAATATCTACGCCAGTTACTATTGCTCCTTCTCTTGCCCAGCTTATTGTATCCATACCAAAATGGCACTGCAAGTGCAACAGTTTTTTTCCGTTTACATTTCCCAACTCTTCTAACTCAATTTTATTTAAAGAGGTTTTCCCTTTTTTAAATTTTTCTATGTCGTAAAAAGAAGATGTTTTATGTATCGCCGTTTTTTTATTACAACCCTCTTTGTTGGCGGTAAAGTATTGTTGGTAATCATTCATGATATAAATTTAGATAATATTAAACTTTTTTAAACGTTAACAGTCAATAAAAGAAAAAACCGATGTTATGAGAAATTTAAAACTTGCACTATTGTTTTTATTGCCTTTAGTAGCATGTGAAAAGCAAACCACTGTTGACCCTTTGCCAGTTGAAACTATGTATTTTCCCTCAAATACGGGTACTAATTGGGAAACTAAAACGGTTGTCAGCCTAAACTGGAACCAGAGTGGGGTACAGCCTTTAAAAGATTATTTAGCACAAAAAAACTCAAAGTCGTTTATGATTTTGGTAAACGGACGTATTGTAATGGAAGAATATTTTAACGGACATACTGCCACCGATACTTGGGCATGGAATAGTGCAGGCAAAACATTATGTACTGCCGCTACTGGCATTGCACAACAAGAAGGCCTATTAAATATTAATAATAAAGTATCGCAATACATAGGCACAGGGTGGACAAGTGCCCCTATTGCAAAAGAAAATTTAATTACAGTAAAGCATTTATTAACGATGACAACGGGGCTTAATGATGCTTCAAACTTTGTAACACCGGGTAACCTTACTTACCTTGCCGATGCTGGTACTAGATGGAGCTATCACAATGTATTTCAAAAGTTAATGGATGTAGTAGCAGCTAGTAGTAGCCAAACTTTTGATGCCTATTTTAACACTAAATTAAAAAGTAAATTAGGTATGGATGGTTTTTGGAATAATGGGTTAATTTTTAAAATTTATCATAGCAATACCAGAAGCATGGCTAGATTTGGCTTGTTGGCACTCAACAAAGGCAAGTGGAATAATGAGCAAATAATTAACGAAACTTATTTTACTGAAACTATTACTACTTCTCAAAATATTAACCCAGCATACGGTTATTTGTGGTGGTTAAATGGTAAAACAAATTATATGATTCCTGGCGGACAAACAGTTTATCCAGGTGCATTAATACCTAGCGGCCCTGCAGATATGTACAGTGCTATGGGTGCAGAAGATCAACGTATTTATGTAATACCCAGCAAAAATATGGTGGTAATTAGAATGGGGGGTGCCAGCAATCCATCTAATCCTTCTTACGCCCTTTCTGGATTTGATAATGAGCTATGGCAAAAAATTAATGAAGTAATTAATTAATTTTTTTTGCCCCTTGCCGCCATCTAGTCATTTACCATCTAAAACAACTTAAGTAGACTTTTGTGTACTACTTTTTGTTTATTTACCATTAAATACATTTACTTATACTAATGGGCTACAAGCTTAGCTTTGATGACCGTACTAGTGGTCCACTAAATGGTATTTATTTTGATTGGAAGCATAATACCATGTGGGGCGGTAGTAGCAATCATGGTGAGGATTATGGGATTGGGTGGTAGAAAAAAAAGTATCTAATTTTCTATAATAAACCCTTTTCTTGTGCCATGTGCAAGGCTTGAGTACGAGTATTTACATGAAGTTTACTGTAAATATTCATTACATGCTTTTTTGCAGTATTGGCACTAATACTTAGTTTATCGGCAATTTGTTTGTATAATAATCCATCTACCAATAGGTGTAATATTTCCAACTCCCGTTGTGTCAAATTAAATAATGTTTTAGGAATTATTGTTTTTTCCTTTTGTACAATAGTTAATTGATTGTGCTGCACTAATTGCAAAATTTTGTGTGCTATCCCTGGCGAAATAGGGCCAGCACCACTTTCGTACATTTGCCATAGCATATCTGTTATATTTTCGGCACTTTCATCTTTAAGTAGATAACCAAATGCTCCTGCCTTTATAGCATTAAAAATTTTATCCTCGTCATCAAAAATAGTAAGTACTACAAATTTTACAGTAGGGTATAAAAATGTACCAGCTGCAATAGCATTTACCCCATCAAGTAAAGGCATTTCTAAATCCATTAAAACTACCGACGGTAATTTATCTAAATTTAGTTGCTGCATTTTATTTAAAAAATCATTACCATCTGCAGCAACTAATGTAACCTCAAAATGAGCATGCCGCAATAATTTATTTTTTAAAATATTGCGATTACTTGCATTATCATCCACTATGCCAATATTTATAATCATGTTTGTAATATTAATTTAAATATAGATAGTTGTGTAGATAAAGTATATAATCCAAAAGTATAATGGATTTGTGCATTTATGCTATAACTGTAATTACTGTTTCTTTATTTAATGTGCTTTCAATGGTAAAAATAAAGCCTGAGTCCACAGCTCTGCTTTGCATATTAGTTAGTCCATTTCCGGTTTCTGCTATTTTTGCTGCTTCAAAATCAAACCCTTTACCATCATCTTTTACAATAAGTTTCCATCTATTATTTTCATTACTACTTGCAATAGTAATATTTTTTGGAGCCGAATGTTTAATGCTGTTACTAATGGCCTCTTGAATAATTCGTACTAAATTTAATGCCCTTGTGTAATGAAGATTTAAGCCTGCTGGAACATCCCCATCAATTTTAAACAAAAAATTAGTAGATATTGAGCATGAGTATAAAATTCAAATAGAAAGAGAGCGTATATCTAGAGACTTACATGATAGTATTGGTGCTTATGCAAATGCCGTTTTATATAAAACAGAATTGCTGGAAACGGAGGCCAATGGTTTAGAAAGAATTGAACTAATGCAAGATTTAAAATTTGCATCAAAAGATATAATAACTTCATTAAGAGAAACCGTTTGGGCTTTAAAAAAAGAGAGTTATACTGGTGAAGATTGTTTAGTACGCATTCGTAATTTCATTCAGCCCGTATCTCTTTAATAAAAAAATATTATG
>JANNWD010000595.1:0-2483 GCA_031408315.1 Bacteroidota bacterium | reverse complement strand
TTACCGCGATAGGTGGCACTGATTTCGATTTTACCTGTGTCTGATTTATCACTAGCGCGACGGACGGCACTGGGTTCGATGCCGTGATCGAAGGCGTTGCGGAGTAAGTGCATCAACGGGTCATTGAGAGCTTCGAGGATGCTCCGCTCGACCAGGGTGCTACCGCCTTTGAGCAGAAGATCGATCGGTTTGGCATGTTCGATCGATAGGTTGCGAATGGCTCTGGGAAAGCGATCGAACAATTCGGAAATCGGGCGCATCCGGACTTGAGTTAAGCCTGTTTGCAGTTGTTTAGCAGTCCGATTCAGGTCGCGATTGGTGCGTTCGGTATCGTTGAGTTGGGTATCGAGATCGGTGGTGAGTTCTTCGATTTGGACGATGTTATCCATGACTTCCTGCGAGAGGAAGTGGAGTTCGCTATAACGATCGAATTCTAATAAGTCTAGTTCGTCGGTTAAATTGCTAGCGATATTGCTGGCTGTCTGAACCCAGGTTTCATCACTCTCTGGCGGTCGTTCGGGGATATTTGTCAGGTCGTAAGCTTCTCTAAGTTTGAAGTTAGATTGTTCTAATTGTTTGACTTTATTTTGGAGATTGGCGACGAGTTGGCGTAAGCCTTGGAGGTTGAGGTTTAAACCATTCCGATCGATCGTCAGTTCGCCGAATAAGTCGCCAATTTCTTCTAATTGCTTGGTCGCCACCCGGATGGTTTGCTCGGCGACTTGGGTCGGAGATTTAGACTTAGCCGCAACCTGTTCGCGATCGGCGGGGGTGTCGTCGATGACTTCTGGGGCGGCATCTAGCGCGCTGAACAGGTCTGCGGCTTCGCGATCGAGGTCGGTAGTAATTGCAGCTTTAGGTGACGTTTTGGGCGCACCTTTAGGAATAATTTTAAAGACTGCTGAAGAAATTTCTTCAGAGACATCTTCACCGAGAAAACCAGATAACTCCGATAATAAGTCGGATGCGTTGGTATCGAGCGAGAGATCGCCACTGCGATCTAGCATCTCAAAGGCATCGACGATTTCTTCATCGGAATCGGCGACGGTACTTTGGAGGTGGAATCCGTCGGAATATTGTTCGCTCGTAGCAAAGGCATCTAGCTCGCTGCTATCGGTAATTGTCGAGAATGGTGGCGCGACAGTGTTGGCGGCAAAGGGATCGGTAAGGGTGGGGAAGTCATGCGCGCTGGTACCAGATCCAAATCTGCCTGCATATTCGCTGGGGATATCGTTTCCACCGCCGAGATCGCTGATGGTAACGGGTGTATCGAGGGTAAAGTCTTGGAGATCGAGCGAGTCGTGAGTAATCGACGAGTGGATGATTCTGGCGGCTGGCGGTACATTTTGACTTTTATCCAGCGTGGTCATCCCATCGCCTAAGTAGGTCGAGACATCAGTGTCGTCCTGCCATTCGGGGATAGTTTCGGCTTCGCTGAGGTTGATAATACCCGATCCTGGTAGCTCGATTTCGCTGGGAAGATTGCCAGTCTGACCGATCAGGACGAGTGCCTGAGTGCGTCGCCATGCGGCTAGAGCTAGTGCCGCGATCGCTCGGACTTGATGGGGTTGTCCTTTAATATGCGCTAATACAGACTCGCATAACTGCCCCAAGGCAGGGAGTTCGACCATTTCGGACAAACCGCCCAATTCTTCGGCACTAACGAGCAATTCGTCGTACAAACTGCCAGAATTGTCGCTATTGACAGAAGCTTCTAATTGTGTTAAAGAGCGTTCTACTTCCGACTCAAACAGAAAAGTCAGAATATCTTCACCCGATTCCGATGCCAACATATTGGCTTCATCTTCAGGTTTAAACTCGCCCAACCGTTCGCGCAGCCGATCGAACAACGGCTGTACCTGTTTTTCTAACCAGAGCTTATCAGCATCTGTACCCTGACGATTGAGGGCGACAATTTGCCTTAACTTATCGATCGTGCCTAATAGCAGGCGTTCGATTTCATCATCGGGAGCTGCCGATTTGCCATACTGAATAATCTTGAAATAATCTTCGAGATGGTGCCCTAGCCCAGCCAGCGTCGTAAACCCCATCATTCCCGCGCCACCCTTAATTGAGTGTGCCGCACGCATGAGGGCATCTAACTGCTTGGCATCCACTTTACCAGCACCCAGTCCCAGCAGTCCCGATTCGATCGTATCTAAATAATCGATCGCTTCGTCCAAAAATTGGAGTTTGATTTGTTGTTCTCGATCTGAAGTAATCATCTAGGGGATAGGGGATAGGGGATAGGGGATAGGGTTAGAGGGATAGGGTTAGAGGGTAAAGGGTAAAGGGTAAAGAGTAAAGAGTAAAGGTTTTTGGACGCAAGCGTCCTTTTATCCCCTATCCCCTACTCCCTATCCCCTACTCCCTATCCCCTACTTCCTATTCCCTACTCCCTATTCCCTATCCCCTATCCCCTATCCCCTAATTACGATCGGCATTAACTTTAAACTTACCGACTGAAGCTTGGAGTGCTTGAG
>JANNWD010000594.1:0-5854 GCA_031408315.1 Bacteroidota bacterium | reverse complement strand
CTTAAAAAGGGTTGTGTGTGTCCCTAAATTTTCATCCATTTCTTCTTTAGGTCGACCATTTGTATAGTAGTACATTGCAATCGACTTCCTAGACATATTTTCTGGGCAATTCAGTTGATTCGGATGACCATGGTAAGATTTTGATGTGGTTGAAAAAATAGCCATTCTATTGAATATCGGGAGTATTTCTACTTCGGCTTTTTCCATGTTAGTATCCCACAATTCAAAAAAACCTCCATATTCTTCTTTCCAATCTTTATTTAAGTAAATTAAAACATTAATACGCCTATCTAAATTTGTCTTTGGGTGTTTATTAAAATCAGCATGTATTTTCAATAAACCTCCTTTTAAAATTTGGTGTAAACCGCCCCCTTCTAAATCAGGGTCTGGAATTAAATTGCGTATCCCAGTTAACTCTTCTAAAAAAGCTAAAAAAGGTTTCGAATTTAAAATATGGATAAAATGTCTAGTTAAATCTCCAAATTTTTCTTCATCTCTCGATGCTAGTTTTACTTCATTTTTACTTTGAAATGTATACCAATCAATTTGATTTTTATTAGGGAATTCATCCAGTATTTTAGAAAGCAAATCTTCCGGAAAAACATTGTCTAAAAAAATATGTGGAAAAGGTGCTGCAGTTATATATTTTTCCCTATTCTTTTTTGCCAATTCTTTAAAAAAAACAGAATCTAATTGGTATAAAGCCATCTTAATTTTTTTAGTTAATTTAACAAAATTAGTTATTTTTTTTTCTAACTACAATTACGCCTATAAAATAAATGTAACGCTTTTTTAAATTTTTAAATATTTGTTAGTTATAATCTGCGGTGTATCACTATTACTTCTGTACTCTTTATTTCGAATTGAGTGTTCTAAACAATGTAATTGATACATTTGCCATAACCATGCTTCTTGATTTAGCCTCTGTTTTTGTTTTAATCTGTAGTAAACGAAATCAAATTTTCTATGTACTGAGTTTTTATTAAACTCTTCGATAGCCAATAATTCCCCTTGGTAAGAATTATGATTATCTAATGCCACATCGTCAAAATAAAATAATGAATTATGTACTATTTTATCAATGTTTATTGTGTGTAAATATTTTAATATATTACTGGTTGAAGAATAGTAATCAACATCTATTGATATAAATCCAATTGGGGCATCTTTTGAAATATATTTGGTCCAATCTTCTGAATTTAAATTAACTATAATCAATTTAGTGTTAGTAGGAAGTATATTTTTTAGAGTCTCTGCATCTTGCATAGGAAAATCACCGGCAATATATAACTCAGGATGATCTTTATACCCTTCATGCTTTGGCATTCCCTCGCCAGAGTCAAACCCGATAACTGATATATTTATGCCATATTCTTTTTGAATAAGCAAAGCATATTTTGACATTGCGATTAAACCCCTACCGTTAGCAACTCCAAATTCAATTACTGTAATATTTTTTAAACCTATATGTTTTGCTCTTAATGCAGCCTCATGTATTCCAAAAGCATAGTGTGGAAGCCTAAAAACGCTATAAGCTATTTTATTTTTTAATGTACCAAATAGCTTTGTATACAAATAACCAATTATTATTAATAGAGGATAGTTTACTAGTTTTAATAGTATTGATTTTAAAAATTTGAATTTATTTTTCATTAGTTTAACTAAATTTGTCTTTTAACAATATTATCTTTTGCAAAAAAATAAATTTTAAATTTAATAATTGCAATGGTCTTATAATTATTTCAATATATTAATTTGGTTTCTATTATTATAATAAACTACAACACTTTTCAATTAACATGTAATTGTATTGAAAGTATTGTACAATATACTAAAGATATTAATTATGAAATTATTTTAGTTGATAATAATTCTACTGAATGTGATGCCGATTTATTTATACAAAAATTTCCTTTAATAAAACTTATAAAAAGCAATAGCAATGGTGGCTTTGCTAAAGGCAATAACCTGGGTATTGAACATGCTAATGGCGAATTTATAGTATTATTAAATAGTGACACTTATTTAATTGAAGATGCTATTAGTAAAACAGCTAATTATTTTATTGAAAGTAAATTTGACGGAATCCTCAGCTGTAAATTAATTTACCCCAATGGTAAAAACCAAGCTTTTGCAAGAAGGTTTAAATCTATTAGGTTGGAAATTTTAGATTTATTTAGATTTGTTTTATATTTTAATTCGTATAAAAAGCGTTCACAAATAATGCTAGGAAAATATTTTAAAGGAGATTATGATACCCCATGTGATTGGGTGGGTGGGGCATTTTTTATGTTTCCTAAATTTATTTTAAATAACCTGCCAAATAAAAAGTTAGACGAAAGGTTTTTTATGTACGGCGAAGATCAATTGTGGTGTTGGCAATTTTTACAGCTAGGGTATTCAAGCTTTTTTTATGCCCAAACAAAAATTGTACACATACACAAAGGAAGTTCATCTAAACAAAAATTAGGAATACTTCAAAAAAAAGCATTACAGATAGAGTTGGAGCTTTATAAAATTAGAAATTGGGGTGGATCAAAATTTCATTTTTTGGTGTTTAAATTTTTATACTCTACAAAGGAAAAATGTAGAATTTTACTACATTCATTTTTAAATTGATT
Source organism: Bacteroidota bacterium (assembly GCA_031408315.1). Classification (GTDB taxonomy): domain Bacteria; phylum Bacteroidota; class Bacteroidia; order Chitinophagales; family Chitinophagaceae; genus Ferruginibacter. The sequence continues at coordinate 3,233 of JANNWD010000594.1, read as the reverse complement.
TAAGCTAATAATAGAAAATTTCAATAACTAATTTAAACGTCCTTAAAATGAAACTATTTATTTATGCCTTTTACAAATAATCTCTATATATCTTTCCTCTGTTGTTTCAATATATTTTACCATTTCATTAAAAGTAATCCATTCTTTTAAAACCAATTTCTCTTCAAACGAATAATTAAACAAAATATTTTTATTAAGCGTATAAAGTGCTTCCAAACATTCAACAGTTTCTTTTGTAAACTCTGGTAAGTTTGCTTCAAAAGTTAAAAAATTAGGTAAACTTTTTATTCCTTTTATTACTTCTAATTCAAACCCTTCTACATCAATTTTTATAAAATAAGGATTGCCAAATTCTGCACATAATATATCTATAGTGGTTAATGGTACTTGGTAGTGTTGTTTAAACTCAACCTGCTTTTGCCATCTATTTTCATCTTCATCGTTTAAACTATCTTTCCATTTTGTATTCATCGTATTTAAGCCCGACCTGCCTTCTGTTATATAAATAGCTGTAAACCCTTCTGCTGAAGAAACTCCTTTTTCTACAATTTTTATTTTATCATTATTTTTATACCGATATTGTAAAGTGCTAATTGCTTTTTTTTCTGGTTCTAAGGCAATTACTGTAAAACCTAGTTTTAGTAAGGCTTTTGTTTTGTTTCCTTTATTTGCTCCAATATCAAAAGCTAAAAGTTTAGTGTTGTCATTTACACATAAAAAGCTATTGAAAAAAGCAGTAGTTTTTTTTGTTTTATTAGTAAGTAATTCATAAACCCCATCTGCTAAAACTGAAAAACGAAGTGGATGGTATAAAAATGAATTATTTATAAGTGATTCCAATTTTGACATAATATTTTTACAAATTAAATGAAATAAGTTGAGTTAATAAAAAAGGCCAGGCAAAATGCCCAGCCTTTTTAGAATAATTCAGTTTGTGAAATACAATTTATATTATATTATTGGCTAGTGGGCACTAAAAAAATCATTAAAGACTTATTATTTAAACGCCTTTAATATTACCACACTATTACCAAGCCTTATAAATACCTTTCTTCCGCTACTTTTTTATGATGGTAAAAATGCCCTAATAAAATAAACCCTGCACTAATAACGGTTATTGGGTTATGATTGGCTGTGCCGCTTTTTTGTAAAGTATCAGCTGTAAAGCTTTTAAATAATAATTCGGTGCTTTGGCGTACAACTAAAAACTCATCTACCAAACTTTGCCAACTACGGTTATTTGCAAAGGAGTTTGCAGCATATCTATCTTCATCAAAACCTAATAACGACTCTTGCTCACCACGGGCTATACACAATGCTCTATAACTAAAAATTCTTTCAGTATCTATAATATGTAATAGCATTTCTTTTAATGTCCATTTATCTTCTGCATAAGCATACTCTTGCTTTTCAGTTGGTATAGATGTTAGAAAAGATTTTACAATAGGCAATTGATTGGTAAATGCTTCAAACAAATCTTGCTCTGGTACTAAATTTACGTAACGTTCGAAATAGGCTAGGTAAGTGTTTGGTGATGGTTTATGCATTTTTTTAATTTTAAGTAAAGTTATACCACATTAGTGATTTATTGAAACGATTGCCTTTTTTCTAAATTAAAAACCAAAGCTAAAACTTGTTATTTGGTTAATAGCCCAAACTAAAACTGCTCCTATTTTTTAGGAGCAGTTAAAATATTTTAAATAATTATTATCCTTTTTTACCTTTTGTTAATTTAGGCTTTGGTAACACTTCTTTTACCACTTTTCTTTCGCCTTTTAATGTGCTAGCTAATTTTAATGCTTCGTAAGCATTAGCAATTCCACCAGTTTTAGAAAGTTCACTTAAATTCACTTTTTCATCTGTACCTGGCTTCAACACTTTTTCATCTGGCGTTACTGCCGATTTTTCAATTACATATTTTAATTGCTTTGCCGATAAAGTAGGGTAGTATTGCAATGTAAGTGCTGCAATGCCTGCAACTACTGGGCAAGCCATACTTGTGCCGCTTGCATTACCGTATGTATTGCCTCCTGGCACACTAGAATATATTTGTACACCTGGTGCAAATACGTCTACTTCGCTTTTGCCATAGTTGCTAAAGTTTGCAGTTATACCACCATTTTTCGGATCACCACTAGCACCTACAGTTATATAATTGTTTGGGCGGTATTTACCATCTTTAAATAATGCACTAGGAAAATTATCTTCGGTATCAACATCCTTAGCATCATTACCTGCAGCATGTATCATTAATACTCCTTTAGTTTCAGCATATTTTACTGCATCATCAACCCATTCTTTTTTTGGACTAAAATCTTTTCCAAAACTCATACTTATAATTTTTGCACCATTATCAACGGCATAGCGAATAGCTAATGCAACATCTTTATCATGCTCATCACCATCTGGCACTGCTCTTATAGTCATAATACGAACATCGCTTGCTACACCATCTATACCCTTTCCATTACCACGTATTGCACCAATTATACCACTGCAATGTGTGCCGTGGAAAGATGTTGCCGCCATAATATCCTTATTGCCATAATTTCTATCATTAAAATTTGTTGCATCATCTTTTACAATATCTCCTCTATAATCATAAGGGGCTTTGGTTTTAGCTTCTTGCTTTCTTTCTTCACCAGAAATATATTCTTCAAAACCTGTGATAAATTCTTTATTAGTGGCTTCTAATTGGTTATTGCCTTTCATTAAACCAAGCAAATTTGTTTTAGCCTTTTTTTCTGCATCATTTTTTGTTGTGTAAGCATCTAACTCATTACCAGTGTAAACATCTTTTCCTAAAGCAATTTTTAAAGTACTATCTGCTTTTTGTGTGTTTATAAGAAATTTTTTCATTAGTAACGCATCTACACCACCTTCTTCTCCACCAATTGTTTTCTTTTCGGCTTTTTTCCACATGGTATATTCTTCTAAATCGGCAGGGGTTAGTTCATTTTCATTAACTATTTTACCTGCATATTTTGTTTTGTACATGTGATAAACCCTGTTTACTTCAAGGCTATTTTCTTTTACATTTCTACCATCTTTACCGCCAATAAAATTCCAACCATTAATATCATCTATATAACCGTTTTTGTCATCATCAATTCCATTGTTAGGAATTTCTTTTGGATTTTTCCACATAATGGGTTTTAAATCTTCGTGTAAAGTATCTATACCACTATCTATAACGGCAACAATTACCGTTTTGCTTTTTAGGTTTTTACTTT
>JANNWD010000593.1:0-4130 GCA_031408315.1 Bacteroidota bacterium | reverse complement strand
ATCGTGATTGATCTGAGCCACGTTGGTTCGTGACTCAGTTGTATACCTACATCTTGTACGGAGATGGAACCGGCGCCTCTACATGTGAACAAATGGCATTCGCTCCGAGCGTCATAGCGTAATCTGAACGACCGGAGAGTTGGCGATAGCAGCCGAGGCGTGGTCGTGTTGTCCTATGGCCGCGAGCGACAACTTTTCGGCCGTAGCGAAGCGTTTCTGGCGGCTTCAAAAACAGACGTACGTCAGCGCGCGATTCACGCTGATGCGGAGAGTCCGAGCGTAAGCGTTGCGACAATGCCGTGCTCTTGCAATTCCACGACCATCCTTCCGTTTCGTGCACGCATGATCTGATCCATCAACTTCAAGCCCTGACCTCCGTCGCGCGCATTTTGCTTCACGGGGACATCGCACCGCTCGCCCCAGATAACCGTAAGGACATTGTGCTCATCGACCACAGCGGTGACATGCACAGCGCCCCCATGTAGAAACGCCCCATGCTTGGAAGAATTGACCGCCAGTTCGCCTACGACCAATGCGATGGCGTCCGCTTGCGACTGTTCCAGCACAATTGCGGGCAAATGGTTAAAAGTGACCTGTGCCGTATCATTGCCAAATGGCGCGACAAGCGCGGGAATAAGCTTCTCAAGGTCGCATGGCGCGTCATCGTCGGTAAACAGCGCTTGCGCCCTACCAAGCGCACCGAGCCGATCAGCCATCTCCTTAGCGAACGCCTCGTGACTGGCGTCGCCCCGCGCAGTCAAAACCATCAGGCTGGTGATCGTCTGATAGGTATTGCCCAGCCGATGCTTCATTTCGGCGGCCGCAATTTGCAAAGCTTCGCGGCCTTGGTGATTGGATGTCACGTCGCGGGAGATCGACAGGAACCCAACAATGGCTCCCTCGCCGTCCGTCACCGGCGAAACCGTCATATCCCACCAGCGCGGACTGTTTTTCACCGTAGGAATAAAAGCCCGGAATTGAACGATTCGGCCACCAGCCGCTTCGCGATATGAATCAATAAGCTTCAATCGCGCAGGTTCGGGCAGCAGGTCGGCCCATAATGTCCCTTCCACGGCCGTGAAGTCCTCGATCTCCATCGCGCAGAGACCGTTTTTGTTCATATACTGTATCTTACCGTCGATGGTGAGGAGCTTGAAGCAGTCGCCACTTTGGTCGAGGACGCTAGCCAGACTAACCGCGGAAAGCGGACTTACGGCTGCCGCAAAGGCGGATGTCCGATCACTCATAAGCAACGCCTCGGTTCGCCTAGGGGCACAATGCCCGAACGGCCTTCTTTACCGCGCCTTTTTTGCAAGCAGCATGCCACCGAAATAGTGACACAGTGTCTACCCCGCCACAAGCATCGACTCGCAACAAAGCAATGCGTTCAAAAAACACCTTGCCTATGTCGTTTATCCGCTGCTGAGCGACCCGCAATGCCTTGTAACGGACTTCGCGGATAGCGTTCGTCCGCCACGACCGGCTTTCTCCCAGCAACGCATCCCATTTGGCTTCTTCCGCTTGTAGAATGGCCAGGGCCATTCGCAGTCCATCGCGGCGACCGTGAGCATAATCCTCGGGCATTATAAACCTTCATGGTTAAACATGCTCTGTAACACATCACCGCCCGTCCAATCGCCGGATCATTGGCTGCGCTTGCCACAATGCTTGATGAACAAAAGACCAATTTATCGGACCCGGAATAAGGCCACAAACGACCACAATATTTGCAGAAGCGGGCGTGGTGTGTTGGCTGATAGCAGACGGTCGACTTTCCACCACTTTGCGACATTGGCACTACTTGATCTGATCCCCGAAAGCAGTCGTAGGCAGTGGAAAAATGCAAGTTGAACGAATGGCAGGTTTCGGGACGCCCGATTGGCTAATTGGACGACCGCTTTGTTGGCGGTTTCGAACTGTCGACTAACAGCTGCGAGCAGTGTTTACGACGAACACATTTCTTGACTTGAAACTGGAACGCACATCTCTTGTTCCTCGGATCTGGGACACAAATATGGGCTGGGCATGGAGTTTATCGAATCTGATCGCGGGGATTAGACCGCTTCTGACCAGTTCGGTTTGGGGCAGAACAAATCCGACCCTGAATGCTGTTGACAATGGAAACAAGCTCGCCCGGCTGTACGTTCAGCGACAGGTCGCGAAATAAAACGCGACCGCCCGGAACAGATTTGGTGAGCGCGCGCAATTCAAGCAGTAAGGCCGAAGCAGGCATTTCCGTTCTATCGGGCAAGAGCCCATAGTAGCGCGAGGCTCTTTCAGTGTACCTGTTGCCATCAAACACAGCCTCTGCCTAGAACGCGATATGAAGACTGACATCGAAATTTCGAATGCGGCCCGACTGCGTCCTATCGCGGAAATCGCCCAAAAATTGGGGATTGATGAGCGACACATCGAACCTTACGGCCATTACAAGGCCAAACTCAACATTCCGGTGCCAGAAAACCCAGCGCCTCCGGGTAAACTCATCCTCGTCACTGCGATCAATCCGACGCCCGCAGGCGAAGGCAAAACAACAACGTCGGTCGGCCTTGCCGATGCGCTCAACCGGATTGGCCGCAAGACCGTACTCGCGCTCCGCGAACCCTCACTCGGGCCATGCTTTGGCACCAAGGGTGGGGCGACGGGTGGCGGCTATGCGCAGGTTGCGCCGATGGCAGACATCAACCTGCATTTCACGGGCGATTTCCACGCGATTACCGCGGCACATAACCTGCTCGCTGCGTTGATCGACAACCATATCCATTGGGACAATGCGCTCGATATTGATGTCCGGAGAATCGTGTGGCGGCGCGTAATGGACGTCAACGATCGCGCACTGCGTGACATCGTCCAGTCAATTGGCGGGGTCGCAAATGGTTATCCGCGCGAGAGCGGATTTGACATCACGGTTGCTTCGGAAGTGATGGCAATCTTCTGCCTTGCCCAGGATTTGGCGGATTTGCAGCAACGGCTGGGCCGGATTGTCGTTGCTTATACCCGCGACTGGCACCCAGTGACCGCGCGCGATTTAAAGGCAGACGGCGCAATGACTGTGTTGCTCACCGAAGCAATCAAGCCCAATCTTGTCCAAACCCTCGAAGGCAATCCGGCGATCCTCCATGGCGGCCCATTTGCCAATATCGCGCATGGCTGCAATTCAGTGATCGCGACGAAGGCCGCACTTTCGCTTGGCGACTATGTTGTCACCGAGGCGGGTTTTGGTGCCGATTTAGGGGCCGAGAAGTTCTTCGACATTAAATGTCGTCAGGCTGGTCTCGCACCAAGCGCGGTTGTCATCGTTGCGACCGTGCGTGCGTTAAAGATGAACGGCGGGGTTGCCAAAGCTGACTTAGCCAAAGAGAATGTTGAGGCGATTAAACGCGGTTCCGTCAACTTAATCCGCCATATCGAAAATATCCGTCAGTTCGGTGTGCCTGCGGTTGTCGCGATCAACCATTTCGCGACTGACAGCGATGGTGAAATCGCGGTGATTCAAGCGGCAGCGGCAGAGCACGGGTGCAAAGCGATCCTTTGCCATCACTGGGCAACCGGCGGCGAAGGGGCCGAAGATTTAGCGCATGAAGTCGCGCTGCTAGCCGACAGTAATGCAGCCCAGTTCGCATCGATTTATGACGATAAGGAAACCCTGTTTGGCAAAATGAACATCATTGCAACGCGCATCTACCGCGCCGCCAGCGTAGTCGCGGAGCCAAGCGTATTACGTCAGCTCGCAGCATGGGAAGCAGCCGGATATGGGCATCTGCCAGTTTGTATGGCCAAAACGCAATATAGCTTCTCAACCGACCCGACAGCGCTCGGCGCCCCAACTGGCCACATCGTGCCGGTACGCGAGGTGCGACTGTCTGCTGGTGCTGGCTTCGTTGTCGCAATCTGCGGGGAGATGATGACGATGCCGGGCTTACCAAGGGTTCCTGCCGCCGAAGGAATCGGCATAGATGCGCAAGGTGCGATTAAAGGGTTGTTTTGAGATCAAGTGCCGCTGGCGTAACTCGATTCCGGCGTCTCCCTACTGCTAGGCCAACCAGGTTATGCGCACGGTCATTTTACATCACCTTCCCACCGCAGCAGGGACCCGCAAGCGTGCGCGTGAACGGATGGCAGGTTTTTGT
>JANNWD010000592.1:0-14101 GCA_031408315.1 Bacteroidota bacterium | reverse complement strand
GTAGATGACGTACCCAAACCACTACCTGCAGGAGCATCTACAAAAGTAGACAAGGTAAAACCACTTAATGGAAAATTATAATCTTTTTGAATTCTGTTGTAAACCCCTTTTAATAAATCTAATGTGCCATTAATGGGTAACATATTTTGTAGTTCATACGTTTCTGTTTCGTTTCTATCTAATGCTTGAAGAATTATTTTATCTTCTTCAATAGGCTCAATTGTTGCGTAAGCAGATAAAGAAACTGTTGCATTTAAAATAGCACCGCCAAATTGATCGCTGTATGGGCTAACATCTGTACCACCGCCTGCTAAACCAATTCGTAGTGGGGCTTTGCTTCTATAAATCATTAATTAAAAAATTGTAAAGGCAATATACTACAATCTTACTATTTGTTTAATGGTTGCAGTCATTTTATGCCAACTAAATTTTTTCTTTTCTTCAACCAAATGTGGTAAAAAATAATCTTCTCCTTTTGTAAAGTATTCAATAATTTTTTCGGCTATCGCATTTGCATTTGGCTCAGCAATCAAGCCTACTTTATTATTGGGCACTAAATCCGGCAATCCTCCAACATTAGTAACAATCATTGGTATTTCAAAATGATAGGCTAGGGGAGTAACGCCGCTTTGTGTAGCATTTTTGTAGGGTTGTACAACAACATCAGCAGCACATAAATAATATTTTACCTCGCTATCTGCAATAAAGTTGGTGTGTAAAATTAAATTTTCTTTTATCCCTAAATTATATATTTGCTCATCGTAGGTTTTTCTATCTTCATAAAATTCGCCAGCAATTAGCAGTTTGTACTTGGCAGTTGGAAGTTGGCTTTGGATTAAAATTTTCATTGCATCTAGCAAAATATCTAATCCTTTATATTTTCTTATAAAACCAAAAAATAATAATACTTTTTCTTCGTTCTTGATACCTAATTTACCCCTTGCTTCTTCTTTACTAATTTTCTCTCCAAAATTATCGTACAAAGGATGTGCAACTAATTGTGCAGGCTTTGTTGGTGCAAATGTTTTTAAGTCTGTCATTACTTTATCACTCATGGTAATAAAAGCATCAACTGGTTTTACAAAGTATTGGGTAAACGATTTATCCCCAAAGCGTTTTTCGTGTGGTATAATATTATCGGCAATGCAAACAATTTTGCTATGCTTGTTCTTTTTAATTTGTCGTAAAATAAAACCAAGGCAAGGCCCCATAAACGGTAACCAAAAACGTACTATAACTAAATCGGGGATTTCTTTTTTTATTTTGTTTCCAACTTTTAGCCAATTAAAAGGGTTAATTGAATTTATGCAAACGTTAATGTTTAAATCTTTAGGTTTAGGCTCATTGCTGTATTGCGATTTACCTGGAAATAAAAAAGATGGATATTGTAAAGAAAATGTATAAATAGTTACATCATTACCTTCTTGTTGAAACTGCCTTGCAAGCCGTTCATTAAATGTAGTAATACCGCCACCACGTAATGGGTGTGCAGGGCCAATTATTGCTATTTTTAATGGATACACTGATGACACTGATGGAGACCGGTTTTAACGGATTTTTTTATTATTGTTTGTAAATATCTTTCTTTTGAACGTTGGCTTTTCGCCAAAAAGTAAAATTAATCCAACTTCGTAATCAGTGGCTTTTAAGTAATTATTTAACTGTAGTTCATGTGCCAATATTATTCCACCTTCACCAGCTTTTAATTCTATAATTACTTTATTGTCAACCAAAATATCTGCATAATAAGTTCCAACTTCTACATTTTCATAAAACACTTTTATTGGAGCTTCACTTAAACAATATAAATTATATTTTCTCAGCTCAACAATTAAACTTCTATGATAAACTTTCTCTAGAAACCCATATCCTAATTCATTATAAACTTTATAAAAACATTTTAAAATAATATCAGTAACATCTTCATGTAAAAGCATAAAAATGCGTTTTCAATCTGTATAAATCCGTTCAATCTGTGTCTCTAAATGCCAATCTTATCTTCAATTAAATACGAATTTCTATCTGCACTACTTCTACTAATTAATTCTCCAATAAACCCTGCCAAAAACAATTGTGTACCAATAATCATAATGGTAAGAGCAAAAAAGAATAACGGCCGTTGTGTTAAACCTGTATTGTCAAATAAAAATTTAGATAACGTTAAATATGTAAATGTGGCAAAGCCAAAAAAGAAAAATATGCTACCCCATAATCCAAAAAAATGCATAGGACGTTTACCAAATTTGCCCATAAAAAAAATTGTCATCAAATCTAAAAAGCCATTTACAAAACGGCTCCACCCAAATTTTGTAACACCATATTTTCTGGCTCTATGCTCAACAACTTTTTCGCCAATATTTTTTAAACCAGCCCACTTGGCAAGCACAGGAACATACCGATGCATTTCGCCATATACTTCAACGCTTTTTACTACTTTTTTTCGGTAAGCTTTTAAACCACAATTAAAATCATGCAGCTTTATACCACTCATTGCCCTTGCGGCGGCATTAAATAATTTACTCGGAATATTTTTTGTTAATGTATTATCATATCGCTTTTTTTTCCACCCACTCACCAAATCAAAACCACCTTCTAAAACCATTTTACGTAACTCAGGGATTTCATCTGGGCTATCTTGCATGTCTGCATCCATCGTAATTACTACTTCGCCTTGTGCCGCTTTAAAACCTTCGTTAAGTGCTGCACTTTTTCCGTAATTGCGTTGAAATTTTATGCCCTTTATATTCTCGTTTTTAGTACGTAATTGTTCAATAACATTCCAACTATTGTCGGTGCTGCCATCATCAATAAACAACACTTCGTAACTGTAGTTATTGGCAACCATTACTCGTTCAATCCATGCCGTTAATTCTGGCAACGATTCATCTTCGTTATAAAGCGGTATTACAATTGATAAATCCATAGCCCCAAACCCCTAAAGGGGCTTTATTTTATATTGTTTAAAATTTTGTTACAAACATTTATTCTTTATTCAAAATCGTTGTGTTATTCAAATCCCGATTTTTCTCGGGACCCCCTTGTACCGCCTACCTTTATTCAGCCCTTCCAATTCAAATCTCCTTTTCCTAAACTCAACCGTTGGCTTTTTTCTGACTTAAAAAACCTGCCGTAACGGCACTTACTAAAGCTCCAATAACTAAATATCCAAAAATCGCTCCCATGATGTGAGCTGGTAAATACATTTTTCTAGCACTTGCAATTCTATTGTCAATATCGTTTTGTACTAAGTCTTTTGCACCTGCCAAATCTTTTTGCATTAGTGCAATCATCTGGTCTTTCAATTCTGGATGCATTAAAATAAATATAATATTAAACAAAACAATTAATAAAGTTACAACAATAAAAAATTTAAATCCCTGTGCAAAAAAATCTTTAAACCTAGAAACTACTGTTGTCCTCTTTTTAAAATCAATCATTGTCCAAACAATACCGCCAACATACAAGCTGTATACAATGTATTGTAATTTGTTTTCAAAATTACCTTTAGTTAAATAAATAACAAACGAAACAACAATCATTAATATTCCAACAATCAATCCTTTGTAGGTAGCCGTTAAATTTTTCAATTCAATTCAATTTTATTTTCGTTTATAATACCAATTACTTTACCCTTTAATGTTTGCCCAATAAAGGCACTATTTTTACTTTTACTTTTTATCATTGTTACATCAAAAATATATTCAGTAGTTGGGTTAAACAATGTTAAACAAGCTTTTTGGCCTTCCTTAATTTGTGGAATAGATAACCCAAAAATAGTTCTATTATTTATGGCAAGCATCTCAATTAAATTTTCTAATCCATCAATGCCAAGGGTTAACTGTAAAACTCCAAACAAACTCTCCAACCCAATCATTCCATTTTTAGCGTATTCAAACTCACAAGTTTTTGCATCCCAATTTTGTGGTATGTGGTGGCTAGCAATACAGTCGATAGTTTTATTTTTTATCGCTTTTATTAGTGCTTCTCTATCTTTTTTTGTACGTAATGGTGGATTTACTTTTAAATTAGTATTATAACCTCTCACATCTTCATCAGTAAAAAATAAGCTGTATGGCGTTACAGAGCAGGTTACTTTTATACCCGTTTCTTTAGATCGTTTAATGTATTCTAAACTTTTTGCCGTTGAAATACCTGTAAAATGTATTTTGCTATCTGTGTATCTTGCCAGTTTTAAATCTCTTGCTACCATCAATTCCTCTGCCATTGTAGGTTTGCCTGGCAAGCCCAATTGTGTAGATACAATTCCTTCATTTACCAACCCATTTCCACCAATGCTTTTATCATCGGGTATTTGTATAACGGTACCATCAAAAGCTTTTACATATTGCAAGGCTTTTAGCATAACGCCACTGCTTTGTATACTATTTGTACCATCACTAAAAGCAACAGCACCACTATTTTGCATATCATACATTTCTGCTAAATCTTTACCCTCTGCATTTTTAGTAACTGTACCAATAGGATGGATGTTTACTGCAAAATTTGCAGCCTTTTGCTTTATATATTCTACTTGGCTTTTGTTATGTGTAATTGGGTTGTTATTAGGGAGTACAAAAACATCCGTAAATCCGCCAGCCGCCGCAGCAGCTACACCTGTTTCTATTGTTTCTCTATACTCTAAGCCGGGGTCGCAAAAATGAGCAAAAATATCTAACCAGCCAATGCTAACGCAAAGTCCTTTTTGTTCAATAGTTTTAGATGCTTTTTCGGTAATATTCGTAGCTATTTTTTTAATAACACCATCAACAATAAAAATGTCTTTTAGCTGCCCATTAAAAGGAGAGGAGGAACAAACGATGGTGGCTTTTTTAATGAGTAGTTTCATTAAGGAGCAAAAGTAATAAAAAATTTGGCAAAAATGATTTTAACACCATAAAAAACAAAGCCTTCGAAAAAATCAAAGGCTTTTAAAAAAATTGTCGAGTGAACAAGATTCGAACTTGCGACCCATAGACCCCCAGCCTAGTGCCCTGCCTTTATGACTTTGCTACCACCCGTTATTAAATTCAACCTTAACTAAAACTTGGTTTTATAACTCAATGCTTTACTTTTTATTGAAGTGCAAATGTAAATGCTAAATTTTAGGTATCAAAAACTTACCATTTCTTCAACTCATTATTTTTAAAAGTATATTCTGGTGTTTTAATAATGGTGTTTTCATCAACAGCGTACCAAGGGCTTAAAGTAGCATCGGTATCATTTACCAATACATGAATATCTTGTGCAGGCATGTAGCTTTGTGCTAATAAATAAATTTTTTGACCAGTATTATTTGTTGCCATATCCATAACTTGTACTGCATGGCCGGGAAAGCCGCCACGGATAAGCACATCGCCAATTTTTATGTTGCTAAAATCGTTTACTTTATTCAATTGCTTAGATAATGAAGCACTGCCACACATACCAAATACTTGTTGCAAATATGTGGTAAAATGGGTACGATTGTACGGCTCAGAAAATTTGTAATGCTTATTATTATTATCCGTAAAATCTATTTCTGTAAATCTTTTTTGGGTAAATAAATATTCGGCTCTTAAACGCATAATTGCATCGGCACATTGTTGTAAGTCTTTATCACCAACAGTTACATCAATCACAGCAAATTGTGCAGACTGATTCCCTTTTAATTCACCATTAAATTTATATACTGTTTTATCTTTTTTTAACCCAATATTTTGTAAAAAATTACCAAAAGAATTTTGCGGCTCTTCTATTCTTACATATCCCATTGGCAAAGGGATTTTATTGATGACTTGGTAAGGATTTTCGAATGCTTTTGATACATTACTTGAGTTGTTTTTTACACTTTGTCCGTTGCTGCCATTATTATTACAAGCAGTACACAAAAAACTTAAAATAATTATCCCTGATTTGCTAAGCATAAATTGGTTATTTTTGAATGATGTTTTATAGATGCAACTAACCACCTTATCCATACAAAAAAATGTTAAAAGTAAATGGCTAATATTTTAATTATAGATGACGAGAAGGCAATACGTAAAACCTTAACTGAAATTTTGAGTTATGAAGGCTACAAAATAGATGAAGCAGGCGATGGGGAAGAAGGGTTAAAACGCTTTGCAGAAAAAGTGTACGATGTAGTGCTTTGCGATATTAAAATGCCAAAAGTAGATGGCATTGAATTTTTAGAAAAAGCAAGACAAATAAATGCCGATGTACCAATAATTATGATAAGTGGACATGGTAATATTGACACAGCAGTTGATGCTGTAAAAAAAGGAGCTTTTGATTATATTAGTAAACCACCAGATTTAAACCGCCTTTTAATTACCTTACGGAATGCGTTAGAAAAACAAAGCCTTGTTACAGAAACAAAAGTGTTAAAACGCAAGGTGAGTAAGGTGCAAGAAATTGTTGGTGATAGTAGTGCAATTCAAAAAATAAAAAATACCATTGAAAAAGTGGCTCCAACAGATGCTAGAGTTTTAATAACTGGCGAAAACGGTGTTGGTAAAGAGTTGGTAGCAAGATGGATACATGAAAAGAGCGGTAGAAACGGCAACCCAATTGTGGAGGTAAATTGTGCTGCGATACCAAGTGAGTTGATAGAAAGTGAACTGTTTGGGCATGAAAAAGGTTCTTTTACATCTGCTATTAAACAACGTATTGGTAAGTTTGAAACTGCCAATGGGGGCACCCTTTTTTTAGATGAAATTGGCGATATGAGCCCTAATGCACAAGCTAAAGTTTTAAGAGCTTTGCAAGAAGGTAAAATAACAAGAGTAGGAGCAGAAAAAGATATTAGCGTAGATGTAAGAGTAGTTGCGGCTACAAACAAAGACTTACTAAAAGAAGTAGAGCAAAAAAACTTTAGGCTAGATTTATATCACCGGTTAGGCGTTATAATTATTCATGTACCATCGTTGAATGATAGAAGAGAGGATATACCTTTATTGATTGAATATTTTTTAGACATTGTGGCTACAGAATACGGACAGCCTAAAAAGGAAATTGAGAAAAAAGCTGTTGAATATTTAAAAAATTATAATTGGACTGGAAATATAAGAGAATTAAGGAATGTGGTAGAAAGACTAATTATTCTTTCTGGAAAAAGTATTACGGTTGATGATGTTAATACGTATGTTTTACCTGGTGTTTAATATATTTTGATGAAAACAATTTACTGCATTAGCGGCCTTGGTGCCGATGAAAAAGCCTTTAACAAATTACAAATTGAAGGCTACAATTTAAAAGTAATTGATTGGATAGATCCACAAAAAAATGAAACACTGCAAAGCTATGCTAGCCGAATGTTGCAACTGATTGATGAGCCAAACCCAATACTGATGGGGCTTTCGTTTGGAGGTATTATGAGTATTGAAATTGCTAAACTAATACCTGTACAAAAAGTAATTTTAATTAGCAGCATAAAAACAAAATACGAATTACCTTTTTGGATGAAGTTTGTGGCAAAAACTCGGTTGCACAAAATATACTCCATGAAATCGTACAAAATTACGCAGCCGTTTCAAAATTTTTTTTTAGGAGCAGGTACAAAAGCCGAAAAAGATATGGCTAATAATTATCGTAAAAACTCCAATACAACATATATTAAATGGGCTGTTAATGAAATTTTAAATTGGCAAAATGAGTTTGTTCCACAAAACATATTTCATGTGCATGGCACAGCCGATAAAATGTTTTTGTTTAAAAAGATAAATGCCCATGCCGTTATTACAAACGGTAAACATTTAATGGTAATGAGTAAAGCAGATGAGGTAAGTATAGCAATAAATGGGTATTTGAGGAGTTAACCATAGACAAAATGAGATTTTTATCACAGATTTCCACAAAGGACTTTTTTTCAAAAAGCTAAGCTTATTTCAGAATAGGGTAGTTTTAAAACTATCGCATTCTGTTTTGTATATCTTCCCTATAAAATTTTCTCTGGTAAAAATATTCTGTAGTTAAGAGAAATATAATTTGTTAACGAAGCCAAAACAAGGATAAGCGGTTTGCCCCATTAAAATTTATTATATTACTTTTGGCAATCTTAAAAATTAAACTATGGGTATTGGTACTATTATTTTTATTTTAGCTACACTTGGTTGGCATATTGGCTTATACGGAATGTTTAAAAAAGCTGGTATCGATGGCTGGAAAGCCTTTATACCCTTTTACAATACTTGGTGTATGGTACAAAAAATGCCGTTAAAAAAGTATTGGTTCTTTTTACAATTTATACCAATTGCTGGGCAGTTTATAACTATTTGGATAACTATAAAATTTGTAGAACATTTTGGTCGTTTTGGGTTTTGGCATCATGCAGCAACCGTTTTTATTCCGTTTGTTTATTTCCCTTATTTAGGTTTTAGTAAAGGCGAACGTTATGCTGGTAATGCGGTGGTAAACAATTATAAAAAATCTGTAGCAAGGGAATGGATTGATGCTGCTGCATTTGCCGTGGTTGCTGCTACTTTAATTAGAACATTTGTTTTTGAAGCGTATACCATTCCAACACCTTCGGAAGAAAAAACATTATTGGTAAACGACTTTTTATTTGTAAGCAAATGGGCCTATGGTCCTCGTATTCCAAATACACCTTTGGCTGTACCATTTGTACACCATACTGTGCCGTTTATAAACACAAAATCGTATTTAGATTGGATTAAAATACCTTATACAAGGTGGTTTGCTAGCCCTGTAACTCGTAATGATGCTGTTGTTTTTAATTTTCCTCAAAACGATACTTTAATTAATGATGAAGAAAACTTTGGGTCTAGAGTAACTTATTATGAAGCTATAAGACAATTAGGAAGAGAAAGAGTTTTGCAAGATTATAAATCATTACTTATTACAAGGCCAGTTGATAAAAGAGAAAATTTTATAAAACGTTGTGTTGGTATTGCCGGAGATACTATACAAATTATAAATGGCAAATTACATATTAATGGAAAACCTGAAGATTTTTTCCCTCAAGCTCAACGATTGTACAAAGTGGCTAATCCTAAAGTAACCTTAATCGATGCTGATAATTTAGCATTGTTAGGTATACATGTAAGGGAATCGCAAGATGATATAAGGCCCGACAGAGATGGCGGTACATTAGTAAATATTACAAATGAAGAGTGGAAAAATTTAAGTGTTACTACTAAAGCATTATTTACACACTATAATGAAGAGGCTGATCCTAGATTATTTCCTTACAACACTACAACAGATTCTTTACATACTTGGACTTCGGATAGTTATGGTAAACTTTGGATACCAAAAAAGGGTAGTAGTATTGAGCTAACAGTAGATAATATTGTACGGTATAGAAGATGTATTGAAACGTATGAAGGAAATAAATTTGAACAAAAAGATGGTAAGGTTTTCATTAATGGAAATGTATCTAAATCTTATATCTTTAAGATGGACTATTTTTGGTTGATGGGTGATAATCGCCACAGCTCTTTGGATAGTCGTTTTTGGGGTTTTGTGCCAGAAGATCATGTTGTGGGTAAAGCATCCCTTATTTTCTTTAGTTGGGAGGGTGGCCCAAGATGGAAAAGGCTTTTTAGATGGATTAAATAAAATAGGTTAACTTTAATATACTAAATTTTCCTCTTTGTAGCAATACTAAGAGGATTTTTTTTCAGTGTAATATTTTAAATTGGCCAGATATGGGTCTGTAATGCTGCTCAATGAAATGCAGATGAACGTAATGATTCTTTTTTCTTTTACTTAAAAAGAAAAAAGAACAGAACAAATTCGCCACCAACGATGCCATAAAAAACAATCGCTAGTTTAATAAAAAAAGAAAAAATGAAAAAACAAGAATATAATTTTAGTTACGATATTTATGCTGGTATTGATGAACTTACAAAAGCAGATGCCGATTTACTTTTAAAAGCAAGAGCCGTTACTGCAAATGCTTATGCACCCTACAGCAATTTTAAGGTAAGTGCGGTGGGTTTGCTAAATAATGGACAAATAGTAACAGGTACAAATCAGGAAAATGCAAGCTACCCTGTAACTATTTGTGCAGAGAGAGTGTTGCTGAGTGCCATTAGTAGCATACACCCTAACGAGCCAATAAATACTATTGCCATTAGCTATGCAAGTAAAAGTAGTAATAAACCAATTTCACCATGTGGTGTATGCAGGCAAATGTTATCGGAATACGAGGAACGTACAAACCAAGCTATACGGATTATTTTAGGAGGAATGGAAGGTGAAGTTTATATACTAAATTCGGTTAAAGATTTATTGCCGCTATCTTTTAGTAGTGTGGCTTTAAAATAAAAAACGGCTGCTATTTGGTAGCAACCGTTTATAAATATTTTAGAAGATAAAAAATTATTTCTTGAAATTCAACATTTAAAAAGGGTAACTTATCCCAATTGTAAAATTCATATTATTGTAACGCCACTCCTTAAATTCGGGTTTAAATAATTTCCCAAAAGCATCATTAAATCCTATTGATGGAGCTTTCCATCCATTATTTTGATAAGCCAACTCTGGTCGTTTAAAACGAAAGCCTAAATCAAAACGTAATACCACATAATTAAAATCTAGGCGTAAGCCTGTACCAGCAGCAATACCTAAATCTCTGTACAAATTGCTAAATTTAAACGAAGCACTATCATCTCCGCCAGGTTTTGAATTGCGTAAGTTCCAAATATTACCAGCATCTGCAAAAAATACCCCTTTTAAAATTAATGCATTGGGTATAATTTGTGCTAGTGTAAATCTATATTCAACATTTCCTTCTATTTGTATATCACCTGTTCTATCGTTAAATTTATTTTCATTGTAGGGTGTTAATGGTTGGCTACCTCTCCCAATTCCACGTATTGGCCAGCCTCTCATACTGTTTGCACCTCCTGCAAAATATTGTTTAAAAAACGGAAGTGTACTGTCTTTTTTTGACGATACACCAACACCTCCAAATAAACGAAATACTATATTTGATTTTGGATACGTAATAGAATGTACATACTCAACATCGGCTTTAATAAACTGGCGTAAATATTTATCAAAAAGCCCTAACTGGCGGTACGGAAAACCAGACTCTTCTATATTAATTTTAATGCTATGTTGCTTATTACTATTTCTTTTATTTACTCTTGTACCAATATAACTAGCACTCATACCAGCAACTAGCGATGTGTTAAATGAGTAACGTAAAAATGGGTTAGTTCTTAACGTATTTTTAAAGCTATCTGTTTCGTTATATAACCTAGCAAATTCAATATTTAAAGGCTTAAAAATAAATTTATCATTTTTTTTATTATTCCAACCAATACCCGTAGCTACATTTAAGGATAGCAAATCAAATAAGTTAATACGATTTATATAAGATGGACTAAGTGTTAAAAAAGTTTCTTGATTGTAAATATCTTTTCTTTTAAATATTGACCGAACTGGTTTAATAAATTTTGGCATTACTAAATTTAAATTATAACTCAGTTCGTTAGAATTTACAATACTACCGCCCAAGTTTTTATTAGCACCTAAGTTTAATTCAACACCAGCTCTAATGGCATTGGTCATTTTAATAGCCTCTTTATTTACATTTCTGTTGGTTATAGATGCGTTACCACTTAAACCTAACAAATTACCAGCATTTACTGTGGTAATATTGTTTGTGTTACTGTTGGCACTGTAACTAGCTTCTAAACTAGCCTCAAAACTATATTTATAAGTGGGTATTAGCTGTACAATTAAATCAACTTTATTACTATCCTTTATTTCTTTAACCTGAATATTTGCATTTTGCCAAACACCCATTTTTGTAAAACTATTTAGCGATTTGTAAAACTTTTCTTGGTTATACAAATCCCCTTTTTTTAAAACCATATTCTGGGTTAAAAAATTTGTTCTAAATAATTTTGAATGGTACCGCACAATAAAATCTTCGGTTACTCTTTCGGTAAGTGTAGGATCAGTTAAAGAATCTCCAACTTGATAATCGGGTAAAATAATAACATTATTAATGTAGTATTGCTGTATTTTAGATTTATCGGTTGGAGGATTTAATACAATAGCCATTTTAATAGTGGGCTTATTTTTTTTAGCTTGAGCCTCCGCCAATAATTGTAGTTGCTCAAAAGGATCGTCGCTAATGGTTGTTAAAGCAGCAATAGTGGTATCACCACGTACTTTTAGTTCCTCTGCCGTAAATTTATAATATCCGTTATTTCTATACAATTCAACCAGTCGGCTAACTTCCCCTAACACACTTGCTTTTGTAACAGGTTGCTCTTCTTTTAAAAGGGTATTATCTAAATTTTTATTGGTAATACTTTGCAGTGTACTATCTCTTAAAAAATAAATAACTGTATCAATTAAAGTGGGTTTACCTGCTTTAATACTGTACTTAACATATACTTTTTTTTCGCTACCATTTTTTACAGTATCTGCTTTAAATGAAGCATTAGTGCCATAATAACCTAAATGCAACATGGAGGCTTTCATATTTTTGGCAGATAAGGCAGCAGAGGCACTATCGTAAGCAGGCGGTTTATCTATAAAGTGTAAAAAAAATAAAACATCTTTTGTTTTAATTCTTGAGCTATCATCTAGTTGGCCATTTAATCGCTGCTTTAGTGCATTTTTTTCGTTGGTAGTAAAATTTCCTTCATTAACTTCGATGGTATTTTTAGCAACAAATGGTTTGCCTTTTTGATATTTACGGGGAATAGTACAGGCACTAAAAACTATTGAAAACAACAAACTAATTTTTAGTAGCTTTAAATACATATTTTTATTTAGGGCAATAAAATTCATAAATACTTACAATGTTTAGCAAAACACATACCAAATATATTCAAAGTTTGCACCATAAAAAATTTAGAGATGAACATGGGGTATTTATTGCCGAAGGTACAAAGGTTGTGCTAGAGTTAGTAATGACTGATAAATTTGAATGTTTACAACTATTTGCTTTGCCAGAGTGGTTTTTAGCCAATACAAAAACCTTAACAACATATACTGAAATTGAAAAAATTGAAGTAAAGGATTTTGAGTTAGAAAAGATATCTGCCTTATCTAACCCAAATAAAGTGGTAGGTATTTTTCAAAAAAGTACATTACCCCAAACAATTGATACAAAACAAAAAATTACCTTGGTGTTAGATGCTATACAGGACCCAGGCAACCTTGGTACCATTATTCGTAATGCGGATTGGTTTGGTGTAGAAAATATAGTGTGTAGCTCAACTTGTGCCGATATGTACAACCCTAAAGTGTTACAAAGTACAATGGGTAGTTTGGCAAGAGTAAATGTGGTGTACAAAGACTTACCCAATTGGTTAGCCGAAAATAAAAGTATTAAAAAATTTGCTGCAAATTTAGATGGTGAAAATGTATCAACCATAAACGGAATAAAAGAAGCCATTATAATTATTGGCAACGAAGGAAAAGGTATAAGTGAAGAGGTAATGAATTTGGTAGATGAAAAAATAACGATACAAAAAATTGGTAAGGCAGAATCGCTTAATGCTGCGGTTGCAACGGGGATAATCCTTTCACGTTTATCTAACTGAACTGTATTGCCTTTACCGGCTTTACCTTTCGTACAATTAATGTAGGTATAATTAATGTAGCAAAACAAATAGCTAAAGTACCGCCACATACTAACAAAACCTGCCACCACACTACATTGGCATGTGCCCTTGTCATGTAATAAGCATCTTCATCTAATTTTATAAAACCTGTTTTTTCTTGCAACCAACAAATGCCTAAGCCTAACATTGTGCCGAGTAGTACACCCGTTACCGATATAATAAATGTGTTGTATAAAAATATTTTTTGAATACACCAATTGCTTGTTCCAATGGCTTTAAGTACACCAATCATTTTTGTACGTTCTAAAACTAAAATAATTAAACAAGTAATTAAATTAACAACAGCAACAACTAGCATTAAAATCAATAAATAATTTTTTATATCATTTTGTAAGCCTAGCCAATCAAAAATGTTGGGATAAATTTCTTTAATCGTTCGACTGTACCAAGCTTGGGGTAAGCCATCGTAAATTAATTTACTAACCGTATCTGTTTGTTTGTAATCGTTTAAAAAAATTTCGTAACCACCAATTTGTTTGGCATCCCAATTGTTTAATCGGCGTATT
>JANNWD010000591.1:0-14967 GCA_031408315.1 Bacteroidota bacterium | reverse complement strand
GAGCTAACGGCTAAAGCACTTAAAAAACCAAAAATCCGCAACAGTTTTACCCGTAGCGGTGTTACCAGTTTTTCGTACCGGAGTGTATTGGTGTTATAGTAATATTTTATTTTTTTCATAAAACCCTTGCAGGGTTGATATACACTTGAACAACTTTGCCTATGCCGCCTAATTTATTACCTTTGCAGTTAAAATTAGAGGATAGCAAATATAATTCTATTAAACACAAAAAGCAACTCATATAAATAACGGCAATATGATGACTAGTAGCGAAATACGACAAGCATTTTTAGATTTTTTTGAAACCAAACAACATAAAATTGTACCAAGTGCCCCAGTGGTAATAAAAAACGACCCTACTCTTTTATTTACCAACGCTGGTATGAACCAGTTTAAAGATTATTTTTTAGGCAACAAAATTTCGCCATATCCACGTATTGCCGATACACAAAAGTGTTTACGAGTTAGCGGCAAACATAACGATTTGGAAGAAGTTGGTGTAGATACTTATCATCATACCTTATTTGAAATGCTTGGCAACTGGAGTTTTGGCGATTATTTTAAGCAAGAAGCCATTGCATGGAGTTGGGAGCTATTGACGGAAGTTTACAAACTTGATAAAGATAGATTATACGTTACCGTTTTTGAAGGCGATGAAAAAGAAGGTATACCATCAAGCAAAATTGCACTGGCAGAGTGGACCAAAATTTTAACTGAAGACAAAATTATTTATGGCAACAAAAAAGATAATTTTTGGGAGATGGGGGACACAGGCCCTTGTGGTCCATGTAGTGAAATACATGTGGATTGTAGAAGTGATGAAGAAAGAGCAAAAATATCCGGTAGAGATTTAGTAAATAACGACCACCCACAAGTAATAGAAATTTGGAACAATGTATTTATTCAATATAATCGTAAAAAAGATGGAACCCTTGAGCCGCTACCTGCCACACATGTAGATACAGGTATGGGCTTTGAACGTTTGGTAAGAGTAATACAAGGCAAGCAAAGCAATTACGATACCGATGTTTTTACTGGAACAATTGCCGCAACAGAAAAAATTGTAAATAAAAAATATACCGCTTTAGATGATAAAGAAAGTATTGCCTTTAGAGTTTTAGCCGATCACATTAGGGCAATTAGTTTTACTATTGCCGATGGGCAATTGCCTAGCAACACAGGTGCAGGCTATGTTATCCGTAGAATTTTACGTAGAGCCGTTCGTTACTATTATAGCTACTTAAATTATAAGCAACCGTTATTACATCAATTGTTGCCAGTAATTGCTACACAGTTTGAAAACGTTTTTCCGGAATTAAAAGCACAAGAAAGTTTTGTAGCAAAGGTTATTAAAGAAGAGGAGGATGCTTTTTTAAGAACGTTGGATAAGGGAATAGATAGACTTAATAAATATTTAAATGAAAAAATAAACACAGAAAGAATTTCTGCTTTGACTAAAGGATTGAATCAAGGTCATCCTATTGATAACATCTCTCATAAAAAAGAAATTCTTGAAGGAGGTATAATCTTTGAGCTTTATGACACATTTGGGTTTCCATTTGATTTAACAGAATTAATTGCCAGAGAAATTAATATAGGCGTCGATAAAATTGGCTTTGAAGAAGAATTAAAGCAACAAAAAGACCGCAGTCGTGCCGCTTCCGTTTTAGATGCCGAAGATTGGCAAGTATTAAGCGATGATACAAGTGCAACATTTGTAGGATATGATAAGTTAACAGTAAATAGTTGTTTTGTAAATAGGTATAGAAAAATTAATTCAAAAGGTAAAATATTTTGGCAAATCTCATTAAATAAAACCCCATTTTACGCTGAAAGTGGGGGTCAAGTTGGTGATACTGGAACTTTACAATTTGGAGAGCAAAAAATAAAAATTTTTGATACTAAGAAAGAGAATGGTTTAATCTTACATTTTACAGAAGAAAAACCTTTTGACTTTTTAGCTAACGTAATTGCGACAGTTAATGCCAATAGAAGAAAAGAAATAACCGTACACCACAGCGTTACCCATTTAATGCAAGCAGCGTTACGCCAAGTATTAGGCAACCATGTAGCACAAAAAGGTAGTTTAAATAACGAAGATTATTTACGATTTGATTTTAGCCATTTTGCAAAAGTTACCGATGCCGAAATTGCAGCAGTTGAAAAACTAGTAAACGAAAAAATAAGAGAAAACATACCGGTAGTAATACAAGAAATGAAAAAAGATGATGCCGTTGCTTTAGGTGCTATGGCATTATTTGGCGAAAAATATGGCGATACAGTAAGGGTGGTTATTATGGATGAAAAATACTCTATTGAACTTTGTGGCGGTACACATGTTGGCCACACAGGCGAATTAGGGTTATTTAAAATTACTAGCGAAAGTGCTATTGCTGCTGGTGTTCGTAGGATAGAAGCGGTTTGTGGTAAAGCGGCTGAAAACTATATTAATAATCAATCGGTGCAAATTCGTTCCATTGGTGAGCAATTAAAAAACCCAAAGGATATTGTAAAATCAATAGAAAATTTGCAAACCGAAAACACATCGCTTAAAAAACATATTGAAGCTTTAGAAGCAAGGCAATTAGTGGTATTAAGAAATGAATTACTACAAAAAGATGAAATAATAAACAACGTTACGTTTATAGGAGACATCGTAGAAGTAAGCAGTGCCGATAATTTAAAAAAGCTATGCTTCGATTTAAAAACAAAATTAAACGATTACGTAGCGGTGCTTTGTTGCAATATTGATGGTAAACCTTTTGTAGCCATTGGTATAAGCGATACAGTTGTGGCAGCAAAAAATTTAGACGCCAGTAAAATTATTAAAGAACACGTAGCTCCCCTAATAAAAGGCGGTGGCGGCGGACAAAAAACCTTAGCCACAGCAGGTGGGCAAGATGTTGGTGGATTGAGAGAGGTCATTGAAAGGGTGAAGGGGTTGTTATAGTGTACAGAAAGAGATGACATCTTTTGAAAAGATGTCATCTCTTTCTGTAAAATTTTTAAAATTTTCTCATACCCTGTAATGAAAAAAATATTTTTCACCTTTACTTTCATTCAATTAATAAGCTTTTGCTTGGGTCAATCCGTTGACTCAATTATTACAAAAGGGGGTTTACAAAAAACTGTTTATGTTTTATCTCATGATAGTTTAGAAGGTAGATTTACAGATAAAAAAGGACAATATAAAGCTGCCGATTATATTGCCAATTATTTTAAACTAAATGGTGTAAGCCAAATTAGTGGTATTAATAATTATAGAGATACTTTTTATTATAGAATTTACAATTCCACTAAAGTAAAAATAATAAATGTTACAGGTATTGTACTGGCAAAAGTACAAACGGATACATGTGTACTTATTTCTGCACATTATGACCATATTGGTAAAGGAACTGACTATTCATTATTTAATAATTTTACCAGAAAAGATAAAATTTTTAATGGGGCTAATGATAACGCTACCGGTGTGGCTTCTATGCTTGAGATTGCGAAATATTATGCAACTACACAACAAAACAAGTATAATCTAATTTTTGTGGCATTTGGTGCCGAGGAGTTAGGACTTTTAGGGTCTGATTATTTTGCAAAAAATAGTGACTTATCACTTTTTAAAGCTGTTATAAATTTAGAAATGTTGGGTAGACCTATTAACCCATCTATGGCAATGATAACAAGTTTAAAGAATGAAGAAATTGTAAATCAGTTAAATCAAAATCTTAAAAATAAAAATTTAAATAGTTTTAGGTTTTTTGAAGATATTTATCCAAATCAAAAATTGATAGACAGAAGTGACCATGCCTAGTTTATGTATAAGGTTGAAAATACTTTTACAATAATTGTCACATCTCCCTACGATAAATTTTACCATACAGTTGATGATGAATACGATACAATAGATTTTGAATACCTTTTAAAAGCTACAAGACAAATAACAAATGCAATAAAAGTATTTATCGAATAACTACCATGCCTCCTCACCACCCCACGCCTTCATCTTCGCCAATTTACATTGGCAGATGCTCCATTGTTATTAACCCTAAACAGCGACCCTGAGGTATTAAAATATTTGCATGAAATACCAATTAAGAATGAAGCTCATGCCACTGAAATTTTAACCAATATTATTTTACCGCAATACAAAAATATGATGGGCAGATGGGCAGTACACTTAAATGATACTAACGAGTTTATTGGCTGGTGTGGGCTTAAGCACCTAACAGAAATTGATGAAATAGACTTAGGCTATCGCTTTATGAAAAAATATTGGGGCAATGGTTACGCTTACGAATCGGCAAAGAATGTACTAGATTATGGCCTACAAGTTTTACAACTAAAAAGCATTGTGGGCAGGGCTCATATAGAAAATATAGCCTCTTTAAAAGTGCTGCAAAAAATAGGCATGCAGTGTGTAAAAGACGAAATGGTAGATAATTGCCCTGTAAAAACATTTGTTATACACAGTAAATAACTTTACCATCTTTCCGTCTTACAGGCAAAAAAATAATAGCCGCAAAGTCGATAATTTTCTTAGTCTCAACAGCAACTTCTCAACAAAATGTTAAAACCAAAAAATAATCTCCGAAATGTTTCGTAATTCAATTTTTCTTTATACATTTGATGTACGAAATTATTAGTACATTAAAAATACAGTCATGAAGAAATTATTGTTTGCAGTACTTACATTGCTTTCGCTATCTGCGGTTGCACAAGAGGATAAAGAAATAATTATTGAAAAACGAATAGATGCCGAAAAGCCATCTACCAAAAAAACACAAGAAATTATTATCCGTAGCAAAGGCGATAAAGATAAAAAAATTACTGTAGAAATTAATGGCGATAAAGTGACCATTAACGGCAAACCATTAGTAGAGTTTAAAGATGATGACATTACCATCAATAAAAGAAATATTAGAATTTTTGATGGCAAAAAAAACTTAATGTTTGAGCCAAACGATATGGAAGTTTATTTTGATGGACCTATGAAAGGAATATTAAATAGTAATTCATCTTCGGCATTTTTAGGTGTAACTACAGCGGTAATTAACGAAGATAAAAACGATATAAAACCCAATGGTGCAGTAATTACAACTATAAATAGTGGTAGTGCAGCCGAAAAAGCTGGTTTAAAAGAAAATGATATTATTACAAAAATTGACGATAAAAAAATTGCTACACCAACCGATTTAACAGAAGCTATAGCTGCTAAAAAAGTAAAAGATGTGGTAACAGTTACGTATAGTAGAGATGGAAAAGTAAGCACAACAAAAGCTACACTTGGGGACAGAAAAAACAATGCTGTTACAGCGTATACTTTTACTAGCCCAAATGGCTCTCGTTCTTTTTCGTTACCTAGGTTACCTAATATGAATAGTGATAATTTTTTAAGAGAAAATAAAACCTTTGGCGATTTTAATTTAGATGATATTAACCCAGAAAATATTGACCGAATTACTGTTGTAAAGGGTCGTCCAAAAATTGGTTTAAAAATTCAAGATGTTGAAGAAGGTAGTGGGGTAAAAGTTTTAGCCACCGAAGAAGAATCTCCTGCTGAAAAAGCTGGATTAAAAAAAGATGATATTATTACCGAAATAAACGGGAAAGCAGTAAACAATACAGATGACGCAAGAGAATTATTAAAGCCTGAAGAAAATAAAAATAATTACACAATTAAAGCTAAGCGTAATGGGGCTGTCATGAGCTTTGATATAAAAATTCCTAAAAAATTGAAAACAGCCAATTTGTAATAATAGTAAAGCCATTAAAAGAAAAGCGTTGTACTGTAAAAAGTGCAACGCTTTTTACTACGTTGAAAGTTGTTGAAGGGTTGAAAATAGTTGAAGAACGCATTAAACAACTTTCAACTTTCTTCAACAACTTTCAACTTTCTTGAACAACTTTCCACTTTCCGTTATCTTTGCATACAAGTTATGAACGAAAAATATCAAGTTGTTATTGGGTTAGAGGTGCATGTGCAATTACAAACAAAAAGCAAATTATTTACAGGCGATAGTGCTGCTTTTGGTGCTGCACCTAACACAAATATCAGTCCCATTGCATTGGCACATCCTGGTACCTTACCTATGATGAATAAAAAAGTAATTGAGTATGCTGTAAAATTAGGCATTGCACTTAATTGCGATATTGAGCAGCATAATTATTTTGCCCGTAAAAATTATTTTTACCCCGATTTGCCAAAAGGATATCAAATTAGCCAGCATACAACCCCTATTTGTAAAAATGGATTTGTTACCATAAAATCTGCCGAAGGCGAAAAAAATATTTTATTAAATCGTATTCATATAGAAGAAGATGCAGGTAAAAGTTTGCATGATGTTGATGAACATTTTACAAGCATAGATTTAAATAGAGCTAGCGTACCATTACTCGAAATGGTTACCGAACCTTGCTTACACAGTAGCGATGAAGCCTTTGCCTATTTAACCGAAGTACGAAAAATGGTTCGTTGGTTAAATATTTGCGATGGTAATATGGAAGAAGGTAGTATGCGTTGCGATGCTAATGTTTCTATACGATTAAAAGGCGATACAAAATTGGGCACAAGGGTAGAAGTTAAAAACTTAAATAGTATTCGTAATGTAAAACGAGCCATTGATGTAGAGGTACAACGATTGATTGAGTTGGTAGAAACTAATACTCCAATTATTCAAGAAACTAGAAGTTATAATGCCGATAATAATACAACGTTTAGTTTACGTACAAAAGAAGAGGCCGACGATTATAGATACTTTGCCGACCCAGATTTAACTCCATTTAGTATTACCGATAGTTTTTTAACCGAAATAAAAAACAGTTTACCCGAATTGCCAGAGGCTTTAGAAAAAAAATACATTTCGGTTTTGCATTTATCTGCTTACGATACTGCTACCATTTGTGCCGATGCAGCTTTAGTAAATTATTTTGAAGAAATAATAAAACATACAAGTAATGCAAAAGCCGCTGCCAACTGGCTTTTGGGACCAATAAAAGCCTATTTGAATGAGCATCAAATTGAAATAAATCAATTTAACATTTTACCCAAAACTGTAGCCGAAATAATTTTGTTAATAGATGATGGTAAAGTAAATTTTAGCAATGCAAGTACAAAAATTTTTACTGCATTATTCAGTGATGATAAAAAAACGCCTTTACAAATTGCAACTACCTTAAATCTTATTCAAGAAAGTGATGTTGGTTCAATTGAAACTTGGGTAGATGAAGCCATTGCAAAAATGACCGATAAAGTTGCCGAATACAAAAGTGGTAAAAAAGGGTTAATTGGTTTATTTGCTGGCGAAGTAAAAAAATTAAGCAAAGGCAAAGCCGATATGCAATTAGTAAATAAATTATTAAACGAAAAATTAAAATAGTAATTAAGTAGTCAACCTTTGAAGGGTTGACTACCTAACAAAATTATCATACATGAAAAAAATACTCTCCATCCTTTCAATTTCATTTCTTTTATTTAGTTGTAATAACACTGAAGAAGTAAAAGGAAAATTTACCGTAAATGCGGATGTTAAAAATATACCCAATCAACAAGTATATTTAGAGGAATTGTACTTTAGCGATAAAGCACCACAAGTAGTAGATACCGCCGATGTAAAAGATGGTAAATTCTCTATAACGTTCATTGCTCCTGAGCAAGGCTTGTACAGAGTACGTTTTGGAAACGAAAAAGATGCCTACTTTTTTATAAATGATAAAGCAACTATTGGTTTAAATGTAGATGCTAAAGACAGTTCAATGAAATGGCCAACCTTTACAAGCCCTGCCAATAATTTACTAAAAGCATTTGCTACAAAAATGGATGCTTACAATACTTCGTTAAACGAAATAAGTAGTAAAGTACAATTAAACAGCACTAGTAAAGTAACGGATAGCACCAAAAAAATTGACAATGATAAATTTGAATTTACAAAAACCGAGTATAAAAATTTTATTGTAAATTATATTGACACTACAAGCAATCCTGTAATGGCGTTGTTTGCTTTGGGGTACACACAAAATGTTGACCCATTACTTTTAGAAAAGCCTGTAACAAAATTAGCCACTCGTTTTAAAGGGCATACTGGTATTGAAACTATTGTGGCACAGTTTAATGCAATGGTTGCTAAAAGCAAAGCTTTACCACAAGCTGCACAATCTGGTAAAATAGCTCCCGAAATTACAATGCCCGATACCGAAGGAAAACCGTTTAGTTTAAGTAGCCTTAAAGGTAAATATGTATTGGTTGATTTTTGGGCAAGTTGGTGTGGCCCATGCCGTGGCGAAAACCCTAATGTAGTTATTGCATACAATATATTTAAAGATAAAAATTTTACTGTACTTGGTGTATCGCTTGATAAGGACAAGGCTGCTTGGTTAAATGCTATTAAAGTAGATAATCTTACTTGGAAGCAAATAAGTGATTTACAATATTGGAGCAGCAGTGTAGTGGCTACTTATGGCATACAAGGCATTCCGTATAATGTGTTATTAAACCCCAATGGCGAAATTATTGCTAGCAATTTAAGGGGAGGGCAATTGCAGAGTAAGTTAGCGGAGTTGTTGAAGTAGAAAAATATTAGAGGTAATAAAAAATCCCCAATTGAAGTGATTGGGGATTTTTTTATAAATTATTACTCTAATTAAGGATTAGGAACGGTGTTAGGGTTTGCTTGTATTTCCGCAATTGGGATTGCAAATTGCCATAAATTACTACCAGCAGGCACTTGCATCACACCTCCTGCAGAAGCAGATACATAGTTTGGAACAATTGTTCTATCCAATGGCAAGTTCAATCTTTTCAAATCATACCAACGGAAACCTTCAGCCCAAAACTCTACTCTTCTATGATTAGAAATTTCATCTAACAAAGCTTGGCCTGTATTTGTACTTAACACATAGCTTGGGTTTCTGTTAACAGCCAAAGTGAAAAGTGCTGCTCTTGCAGGCACATCTCTATTTAATTTTGCATTTGCCTCTGCTAAAATTAGATACATTTCAGCTAGTCTAATATAAGGTACATCACCAATAGTAGGTAAATTTCTAATTTTAAATTTTCTACTCATATATGGTGTACGGGCAAAAGCCGTTGTTGGTAGTGGAAAATTAACAGTAGTAGGTGCAGGCTCCCACATATTTTTTCTAACATCTGTTGTAGGTATCCAATTATACAATGCTTGATTTACTCTTTTTGGTACACCTCTAATGTAAGTAGTATTACCATCCATAGATATTTGTGCCATATACGAACCAAACGTATCACCTTGGTCATCTTGCATAAAAGCACCCCATATCCACTCTGGGTTATTAATACTGTTGAATCCTGATTGGTATTCTGCATTAGTCATTAAAGAACTACCTCCTAAACTTATAACTTGCTGTGCTGCTTGTATTGCTCTAGTATAATATTGCTGTGTTAATGCAACCCTAGCAATTAAAGCATGGGTAGAAATTACTCTTATATGAGATTTTGGATTTGCAGGACTTGGAGCAGAAGCTGTTGCGAATAAAGTTAAAGCATCATTCAAATCTTTATTTATTTGTGCATACACCTCCTCCACTGTAGAACGTGGTAGTTTTTGGTCAGTAAATTTTAACGGCATAGATACACCAGGTTGAGTATTTGGAATAACTGTAGAATCATAGCGTTTTGCATATATCTGTACTAAGTTAAAATAACTCCAAGCCCTCATTGCTAAAGCTTCTGCCTTTAATCTATTTTTATCTGCTTGTATGCCAGTTGCGTTATCAATGTTTTCAATAAGCCCATTAGCATTACCAATACAACGGTAGTACATTCTAAAAGGATAGGCTGTATAACTATTTGCATCACTTCTATGATTTACCCATCCTCCACTACCATTCCCTGGTGTGTACCAGTTAGCCACTGCTTGATGAACATCTTCGCCCATAAAATCTAACATAAGCATTACACCGCCTTGGCCAGGAGTGTTTTGGTTATCAAATCTTGTATATAAATATCGATATACTCCATTTATAACGTTTGATGCATTAGCAGTACTTTGATAGAGCGTTACATTATCTACACTATCTGTAGGATTCACAGCAAAATAATCTTTTTTACAAGATGCTAACGCTGTGATTGTTAATAATAAGAAAAGTAATTTTTTCATTTTTATTTATTTTTTATTTTACGCTATTTAAGAAACAGCATCTTCAATAATTATTTTACTAAAATTAAAACGATACATTAATACCCATATTTATTAAACGGTTAGGTGTGTATACTGCACTATTTGTACCGTTAAAACTTTCTGCTGGGTTTAAACCTTTACGCTTTGAGAAAATATGAATATTTTCACCTCCTACAAAAAATCTTGCTTGGCTCAATCCCATTTTTTCTGCTGCAGCAGTAGGCAACTTATAGGTTAAAGTTACGTTTCTTACGTTCAAGTAACTTGCATCTATTAGCCATCTATCTGATTGTGAATTAAAGTTAGTGTTAGTTTGGCTTATATCTAAACGGGGTACGGTTGCAATATCGCCTGGTTTTTTCCATGCCCCTAGGTTATCAACATGCAATGTTCTTCCATAAGTAACTGCCATTAAACTGGCATAGTTGCCATCGTAAAATTTACCACCCACCTGGTAGTTAAATAGAAAAGATAAAGAAAAATTTTTATAGCTAAAGGTATTGGTAAATGATCCAAAAAATTTGGGGATAGAACTACCTGCATAGCCTTGAGCCGCAAAATTTGGATTTGTAGTTACAGTATCTCCTTTGGATGTTACTCTTACATTAGCTAAAGCTGAACCAGGATTAGCATAATATAAGCCTGCCCCGTCTGTTGGATCAACTCCGTACCATCTTCTAAGATAAAAAGCAAAAAGATCTTTCCCTTCTTCTAATCTTTTTGTTCCTTGTGTAATAGGTAAACTATTGGGTAATTTAGTTATTATATTTTTTAATGCCGTAACATTAATTTGTACATCCCATACAAAATTCTTTTTCTTTATCACATCAACATTTAATTGAGCTTCTACACCTCTATTAGACATAGTACCAATGTTTTGTGTAATGGTTGTAATAACAGAAGATAATCCTAAAGGCACATCAAATAATAAGCCCGATGAGCCTCTGTCGAAATATTCAACTGTACCACTTATTCTATTTAAAAAACCAAACTCTATCCCCACATTTGCAGTTTTATTTT
Source organism: Bacteroidota bacterium (assembly GCA_031408315.1). Lineage (GTDB taxonomy): Bacteria > Bacteroidota > Bacteroidia > Chitinophagales > Chitinophagaceae > Ferruginibacter. The sequence continues at coordinate 3,802 of JANNWD010000591.1, read as the reverse complement.
CTTCCCAAGATAATGGTCGTGTAGCGTATTGTGAAGCCAACGACCCGGGCTCAGTCGCATTATTAAATCCAAATCCGTATAGTTCTTGGTATCTAAAATAGCCAGCAAGTTCATCATTTCCTACTATTCCATAGGAAGCTCTTAATTTTAAATTATCAACCCAACTAGCGTTTTGTAAAAATTTCTCTTTGCTTATAATCCAAGAAGCTCCTATAGAGTAAAAATTACCCCACTTACTTTCTGGCGCAAAACGAGAGGAGGCGTCTCTTCTAAATGATAAATCTAAAAAGTATTTTTTTGAGTAACCATAGTTTAGCCTTGATAGATAAGCTTCTCTTCTTAATTTATCTACCGATCCATTGACACCATTTAATACCACAAAATTAGTCAACTGTGTATTGCCTTCAATATTCTGCTGTCGTCTTGAAGCAGTAAAAAATTGGTCGTCAGTTTTTTGAATTTCATGACCAACTAAAGCGGTAATTTCATGCTTGCCAAATCTTTTGGTATAATTCAATAAATTATTAACTGAGAATGTTCTAAATTCGTTTGACGTTACACTTGCAAACCCCCCAGAGGTGACACCATCTCCTACTATTTTATTTTGGAACGTATTGTTTCTTTGATTAACAATATCAATACCTACATTAGGTGTATAGGTTAAGCCCGGTGCTAATTTAATTTCTAAATTGGTTCTTGCTATTATGCTATTTCTTTTCTGTATGGTTTCGTTAAGTAACGATTCATATAATATATGACGACCAGCAGAAGCTCCTGTTGGTCTGTTTACTGCACCTGGATGAAGTCCAAAATCGTACCATTGGTTACCGGCTAAATCTAAAACGGGGGCACCAGCAGTAGTATAAGCCCTTACTGGGTATATAGGTGCAATACCTCTTGCAAATACAAATGGGTTAATAAATGTATTAGAACCATCGCCAGCTGCTTGGTTAGAGTTTACAAAGTTGGCTGTTACGTTTACCCCAGTTTTTAACCAATCGTTAATTTGTGAGTTAATAGCAATTCTACCATTTACTCTTTGAAAATCAGATCTAATAACAAACCCTTCATCTTTTAAATAATTTAAAGAGAACGTATAGTCTGATTTATTTGCTTTTGAAGAAACGCTAAAACCAACTTCTTTTCTTGGTCCTATACGCTCTAATCCGTTAAACCAATCAAAATCATTATAACGCAATTGAGCATTAGGATTCATTTTACCATCTACTCCCACCACTTGGTTATTAGGCACATCAAAAGGGTTATATATTAATTGAGTAGCTACGGTATTAGAGGCATTAGCAGAGGCAACTGCATCTGTTTGAGCAGGACCTGAAACTGGATACATTAAATTGTTCTTGATTGATTGCCACATTAAAGGGTAATAATCAAAAGTACCAACAGTCTTATATTCTTGAATACCACGGCTAGATAAACCATAGTTTGCAAATAGTCTAATTTCAGGTTTTGCAGTTCTGCCTTTTTTAGTAGTAACTACTACAACTCCGTTGGCAGCCCTTGCACCGTATAATGCAGTAGATGAAGCATCTTTTAATAGTGTTATGCTCTCTATGTCATTAGTATTAATATCACTAATATCACCACCGTAGGGGAATCCATCAACCACATATAATGGTGCAGAACTTGCATTCACCGAACCAAAACCTCTAATACGCAATGCGGCAGCACTTCCTGGTTGACCATTTCCTGTAGTTGCAGCTATACCTGGGGCTGCACCAGCCAATGCTTGCGATATGTTTGTCGTAAGCCTTTGTTCTAACTGTTCAGCTCCAATTTTAGAAACTGCACCTGTTATAGCTTCTTTTTTCTGTGTACCATATGCTACAACCACAACTTCATCTAGGCTTTTGTCTGATGATTTTAATTGCACATTTACTGTGCTAGAATTAGAAACATTTTTTTGAGCAGATAAATAATTTATGTAACTGAAATACAGTGTTTTAACTGAAGCTGGGACAGTTAATTTAAAATTACCATCCTTCTCAGTTTGTGTACCATACCTACCATCAATACTAGTTACCGATACACCTTCAACTGGTAAATTTTTTTCGTTAGTTACTTTACCTGTAATGGTACGATCTTGGGCAATGGCTGTAATAACAAAAAACAGCATAACCGACAAGGTTAAAATCAATTTTCTCATTTGCATGTTAAGTTTATGTGACAAATATAGTCCTCAATTCTTAAATCTGTTAAATTATAGACAATTTTATTACACTTTTTGCTGCTTTTTAAAAAACATATTTTTTTTAAATGCAATATCAGCAAGGTTTTTAAGCCTTGCACTAAAACATTGCTATTTTGTTTTCCTTTTTAATGATAGTAATAAAACGGGTAGCAAAACCAAGTTAGTAATTGTAGCAACCACCAGTGTTAATGAGGTTAACCAACCCAATGCTTTTGTACCGCCAAAACCACTTACACAAAAAATTATAAACCCTGCGGTTAGTACTAATGATGTGTAAACTATGCTTAATCCAGTGTTTTTAATAGTTGCTCTTACAGTTTCAACCACATTATTATTATACTGTGGCAATTCTTGTTTATAATTTACTAAAAAGCGTATGGTAATATCTATGGCAATACCTAATGCTACACTAAAAACCAATACAGTACTAGGCTTTAGTGGTACACCAACCCAACCCATTACGCCTGCGGTAATTATTAATGGTATTATATTAGGTAACAGAGAGCAAATTAAAATACGTACCGATTTAAATAAATACAACATACATAAGGCTATTAATAAAAATGCCCAAAAAATGCTTTCTTTTAATCCGTTAATAATAAACTGGCTGCCCTCTAAAAAGGTAATGCTAGTGCCTGTTAATTGTACTTTATGCTCTGCAGTATCAAACAACTCATTAGCTCTTTTTTCAATTCCATTTAATAGTATTGGTAGTTCCTTTGTGCCTACATCTGCCATGCTTACACTTATACGAGTGTATTGCATGGTGCTATCTATAAAAGGTATAAACATTTTAACTACACTACTATTTTGTGCAGTACTATCTTCTCCCTTTAATTGTTTACGTATTTCGGCTAAGCCTTTACTTACTATAGCTTCGTTAGGAAAAGCATAGGCCAAAGAATCTCCGCCACTAAACCCTTGGTACAAAAACTTAAATCCTTCGGATAGGCTTAGGGGTTTGTTCATGCTTTTTTGTGCAGCAATATATTGCGATAGCGAATCTATTTTTTCAAACACTCCAGGTTTACGCAACCCTTTTGGCTTTTTGGAATCTACCACAATTTCTAAAGGCATTACCCCATTAAAATTGTTTTCAAAAAATTTAAGGTCGGTATAAATTTTATCTGTTTTGGGTAAATCATCTACAATATAGGTTACCGATTTTAGTTTAAAAATGCCAACAACCGCAAACGCTAAAACTGCTACTGTGCCTATATATACCGCTTTTTTATGGTGCAGTACCCAACCTTCTAATTTTAATAAAAAGGCCGTTATCCATTTATTATTTAAATATTTGGTGTGCCTTGGTTTTGGTGGTGGTAAATAACTAAGTACCGCTGGTAGTAATATAAAAGAGATAAAAAATATTATCATTATACTTATACCTGCCACTAAGCCAAACTCATTTAAAATAGCACTTTTGGTTAATGCAAATACAGCAAAACCAATGGCTGCAGTAATGTTACAAAATAGAGTAACCACACCCATTTTGCTTACCATATCTACTAAAGCATTTTTCTTTTTTGTAACAGCATCTGTTACCAAGCTTTGTATGTAATTGGTATGGTATTTATTTAAAAAGTAAATACA
>JANNWD010000590.1:0-10256 GCA_031408315.1 Bacteroidota bacterium | reverse complement strand
TTTTTGTAGTTCAATTTTATCTGTATCTATACGTTGTAAATCTTGCTCTGTTCGGTTTAATAATTTATCTAATGTAAAATGGTCTTCATCTACCAAAGCCTTTGCTTTGGTAATTAATTTTTTATCTAACCCTATACGTTCGGCAATACTAAAGGTGTAAGAGCTGCCGGGCTTGCCCACAATTAATTTGTACATGGGTAACAAATTCTTCTCATCAAACTGCATGGCTCCATTTATAATACCAGCAACCTTATTAGCCATTACTTTTAAGTTTAGGTAATGTGTAGTTACAATACCAAAACTGTGTTTAAAAGCTAATTCTTCCATAATCACTTCGGCGAAAGCACCGCCTAAATTTGGATCGCTACCGCTACCTAATTCATCAATAAAAAACAGTGTTTTACCATTGGCATTTTCCATAAAATGCTTCATATTTTTTAGGTGGGATGAGTAAGTGCTTAACTCAAACTCTAAGCTTTGTGTATCACCAATATGAATCATTATTTGTTTAAAAATACCCATCTCACTATCGGGGTGTACAGGTATAAGTAAACCACTTTGCACCATTAGTTGTAGCAATCCAACTGTTTTAAGAGTAACCGTTTTGCCTCCAGCGTTTGGGCCGCTAATAACTAAAATTCGTTGCTTATCATTTAAAGTTAGATTAACGGGGATGGTAGGCTTGTTGTTATTTTTGTTGTACAACAATAGTAATGGATGGTATGCTTGTATTAAATGTATATGTGCTTTATCAAAAATTTGTGGATAATTACCACCCATTTCCATAGCTAATTTAGCTTTGGCATAAATAAAATCGTATTCACCTGCAACATCAAAATATGTTTTTAGTAGTGGTGCATATAGTCCAACATCTTTTGTAAGGGTTCGTAAAATTTTATATACTTCCCTACCTTCTTCATGCTCTAATGAAAAAATTTCGTTGTTTAATTCAGTGGTTTCTTCTGGTTCAATAAAGGTAGTACGGCGGCTATCACTTTCGCCATGCAGTACACCTTTTATTTGCCTTTTTTGTTCGGCAAATACAGCAAGTACTCTTCTGCCATTCATAAAACTTTCTTCAATATCGGCTAAGTAACCTTGTTTATTTAATTTGCTTACAATTTTATCAAACATACGTCGTAGCTCATTTCTACGTTTATATAAGCTCATTCGTATTTTAGCTAAATCTTCACTTGCATTATCTTTTACATTACCAGTTTCATCTAAAACTTCATCAATTAATTGGGGTATGGCTTTTTCGTAATACGTATCATTTATTACTTTGGCTAATGCCCCATAGGCTTGCCTTCGTTCGTTATCAAACCATCTAAAAATATTGTCGGTATTATCAGTTAAGCGTTTAACTAATAAAAATTGATCGCCACCGAGTACTGCACCTTGTATGCCCAAAAGTTTTAATTCTTTTGAAATATTGGCAACAAAATCGTTAGGAAAAAACTGACCGCTTTGTGTAATTAATTTATACTCATTAGTTTGCCTAAGTTCAGTATCTATAAATTCTTTTCTGGTGTGTATACGTAAGGCTGTTGCTTTGGCTTTGCCAAATTCTGTTTTGCAATGGTCAGATAAAACGACTTTAACTTTTTCGTATTCTAATTGTACTAAAGCCGATTCTGGAAAAAACTTCATAATACCCTATTAATAATTGAATGGGCAAAAGTACGATGTAGGTTTTATATGGTTACTTATTGTTGAGTTTTACATTTAACTCTTCCCAAGGTGTAGTACCATCTTTTTCTCTTTTAAAAATAAAATTGTTGGTTGATTGGATAACTATTTCGGCGGTGGTATAAATTTTACACTCATCCATTAAATGCCCACCAATTGTTTTGCCAGTGCTATCACTAATGCTTATATGCAAGTGTGAGCCATTTATGGACAATGTACCTACAAGGCTTACAATTTCGAAATGCCCACTATCACTGCTGCCATTTGGTTGATTGGCAAAACGGATGTTGTAATTAGTAAGGCTGCCCACACAAGTGTTTATCCAGCCAGCTTCTATTTTATTATCTATAACAAATTTTTGAAGTTCCTGCTTTAAATCTTGCCCAGGCTTTAGCCTAAAAGCATACGTATTAATGGTTTGCATAATAGGTTGAATTTTATTGTTGCATGAAGATAATGAATGGAGTATTAAACCTAAAGCCAAAAGTTGCATGATGGTATGTGGTACAAGAGTGCGACGCAACAATGATGACTGATGAACTAATGCTTGTATCATAAAAAATAAAAAGTGTATTTGTTAAACTAATGTAAACGAGTATTGTTTTACAAACTAAGTAAAATAACTTTGCGTATCTGTTTAAAATAATTAACATGATAAAATCTTTTTTATTTAGTGCCATTAGTTTCTTTGCTTTAAGTTCATGTGCACAAAATCAATCAACATTAAAAAATAAATCGATGGATAATACTATCACAACAAACAATGCTGTTGCAACTTCTACAAATGTTGCAAATTTAGATACTGCAACATTTGGTACTGGTTGTTTTTGGTGTACCGAGGCTATTTTTCAGCAATTGAAAGGGGTAGAAAAGGTTACTAGCGGTTACAGCGGTGGGCATGTAAAAAACCCAACGTACGAAGAGGTTTGTAGCAAAACAACTGGTCATGCAGAATGCCTTAATATTGTGTACGATAATACTAAAATTAGCTTTGATGAATTGCTAGAGGTTTTTTGGCAAGTACACGACCCAACAACACTTAACCGCCAAGGTGCAGATGCTGGTCCACAATACCGTAGTGTAATTTTTTACCACAATGATGAGCAAAAAGCTAAAGCAGAAAAGTATATAGTAGATATAAATAAAAGTGGTGCTTTTGATAATCCTATTGTAACCACGTTAGAAAAAATGGATATATTTTATGCTGCAGAAAATTATCATCAAAACTATTATAACAATAACAGTGGCGAAGGCTATTGCAGAATGGTTATACGCCCTAAGTTAGATAAGTTTGAAAAAGTGTTTAAGGATAAAATAAAAAAATAACAGAAATCATTTGCTTTTAATATTAATTAATCTATATTTGTAATAATATTTATATATTTATTAATTATTTGTACCAATACCTCTGACATCCAACCCCAATTTTCTGTAATTAACCTTGTCAAGTTTATCGTAAATTATTACCCAATTCCGTTGTAAAAATCCGTTTATACCAACTTCACTTATAAGTAGTGCATTTTTTTAGTGGGTATACAACTATCTAATATTTGATGGTAATTAGTTGAACTACCATGTAAATAAAGATAGTAATCCTTCCAATATTGTATTGATTTAGCCTTTTATTAAACCTTAAACAAAAAATAAAATGAAAAATTTTTACAGTAAATTCATGTGCCTAATAATAAACATAAGTTTATTATTTTTCTCAACAATTACAACTGCACAGGTAATAAAACCCTATTCTATTATTTACTCGGATAACATTAAGGGATCTAGTACAATTTTAGGGAATACTATTATGCATATTATTAATAGTGGTACCCCAAATACTACCAAAATGAATGAAAGTGGAAATGCTGCAAACGGGCAAGGTGGGCTTGGTTTTAGTCAATACGGGAATGATGATGAAAATATGCAGTTTACAGATGTTGATGGCAGTAATGCTAACGGAAATTTTATTGCTTATGGTGCCGCTAATTGGAGGTATTTAGATGATGGAACAGATCAAGGAACGGCATGGCGTAATTTTAACAATCCTAGTAGCCCTTGGATAAATGCTACTGCAAGTTTTGGCAGAGGCCTTAGTGAAAATACTACTGTAAATAATGGACACTTTACTAACTATTTTGTAAAATCTATCACCGTAAGTGATCCTAGTTTATATACCATTTTTAATGGTGAAGTTAGTTATGACGATGGAATTGTTGTTTATATAAACGGCAATGAAGTTTATAGAGCCAATATGCCCAGCGGTACAATTTTATACAATACAGTAGCTTCGTCTAACAACACAACATATAATCAATCTTTTACCATTCCATCAAGTAGTTTTGTGGCTGGTAACAATATTGTTGGTGTAGAAATTCATCAACGAACAAGTAATAGTAATGATGCTTATTTTGATATGCAATTAACATCAACTGCTAAAAACACTGCCAATTCCTCCAGTGCCGATTTTACTTTGCCAACAGGTACAAATACAATTAAATTTGCTCGTTTGTATTGGGGTGGTAGGGTAGATAATAATGTAGTTACAGCTGCACCAGATACACTAAGAAAAGTAAAAATTCGTAAAGGATCAGGTACATATTCCGCCGTATTTACGGCCGCCGCAAACGTTGATACTTATGCAGTATCAAGTAGCGATAAAGTGTATCAAGCTTATGTAGATATTACTTCATTTTTTCATACCAGTGGTACACAAACATATACTGTTGCTGATATTCCTTTAACAGCCGGTTCAATAAGTGGTGGTGGGCATTTTGGTGGATGGAGTATTGTTGTAGCATACGAAAACCCCACTTTACCTTACAAAAGTGTACGTATTTATGATGGGTATGCACAAGTAGGATCTAGTGCTACACAATCCATTACCTTAAATGGTTTAGATGTTCCTAATAATCCACTTATAAACGACGACGCCTTATTTAGTACAATGACATGGGAAGGAGATGCTAATTTATTTGGCACATCGGGCAACCCTGCAGGCGATTTTTTAAAAATAAATGGAAATACTTTTAGCAATACAATGAACCCTGCCACAAACATGTGGAATAGCAGTATTACTAAAAATGGGTTAAACGTAACCACCAAAAGTCCTAATTACACTAACCAAATGGGTATTGATATAGATGAAGCAAATATTGGTGTGGGCTACGGAATTTCCCCCGGTGCAACTTCGGTTAATATTACATTTGGTACAGAACAGGATCAATACTTTCCTAGTATATTAAACTTTGCCATTACCATGAAGGAGCCAACAATAGTATTGGATAAAACAGTGTTGGCAATGAGTGGTAGTATATTAATTGTTTTGCCAAACGAATTACTTACCTATACCATTTCGGGAGTTAATAATGGCCCGGGTGCTGCTCATAATTGCATAATTACAGATACGCTACCATCCAACCTCGTTTACTCAGCTGGTACATTACAATTTGTAAGTTGCCCTGGTGTTCCCTTAGGAATTCACTCAGATGCTAACGATGGTGACCATGCATTTAAAGGAACTAATGGCGGTAAAACTTACGTAAAATTCTTTATAGGGACTGGCGCAACTAGCAGTACAGGAGGTGTAATTGCAGCAAATGAAACTTATGTTGTAAAGTTTAAAGCAAATGCTACAACAAATCCTGGTATAATTGTAAATACAGCCCGTATTAATGCCACCTCTTCGGTAGGTGTTGCTTATGTAGATGATGGAACGGCTACAATTGGTTTTACCGGAGGACCAACACCTGTAAAAATGACTGATTTTTCTGGTGCCTTACAAGCAAACGGAACAGTTTTATTAAAGTGGGAAACTGCTACCGAAATCAATAGCGATAAATTTGAAATAGAAAGAAGTGAAGACGGGGTAAACTTTTTAAAACGTGGCACAGTTAAAGCAAATGGAAACTCATTGCAACGCCTACAATATCGTTTTACAGATGTTTTAAATACTGCTTCAAAAATATTTTACTATCGTTTAAAATCGAGTGATTATGGAGGTAAATTCGATATTAGTAAAACAATTGCTATACGATTAAATGGCAGCCAAATAGAAAACTATGTTGTTTATCCAAACCCATTTATAACAGATATTAAAATGTCGGTTTCTAGTATTAAGCAAGAAGACGTAATATTTAGGGTAATTACAATGGATGGTAAAATTGCCCTTACTAGAAATGTTACAATTGATAAAGGAGAAAATATTATTGTATTAAAAGATTTGGGGCAATTACAAAAGGGCAGTTACATTTTGGAAATGATAACACCTACTAGTAAAGTAGTAAAAAAGATACTTAAGAATTAGATAACCAAGCACAAACAAAAAGGGCTGTCTTAATTGGCGGCCTTTTTTATTGTTTAATTGTTTTTCGTAACTCCAATAAATTTAAACTATTGGGAGGAAAATTTTGAATATTAGTATGTACTAAATGTATAGCCATATCGAACCAAAGTGGCACTATTGGTGCATCTTCAATAATTAGTTTATCCATTTGTTGATATAACTTATATCGAAGAGAATCGCTTTTTTCAGATAAAGCTTTTTCGTATAATAAATCGTAAGTAGGATTTTTATATCGAGTATAATTTGGCGGTGCAGGGTTTTTGCTATAAAAAACACTTAAATAATTTTCAGCATCAGGATAATCAGCAATCCAACTTCCTCTAAAAAAAGGTGCTGTGCCTTTTGCCATTTGCTCCATCAATAAACTTTTTTGTATTACTTCTACCTGAATATTTATTCCAATTTGTTTTAATTCGTTGGCAATATAACTTCCTAAATCGCCATAAATGGGTATAGTTAATAGTTTTATTGTAGGTAGATTTTTACCATTTTCGTATCCAGCTTCTGCCAATAACTCTTTTGCTTTTTGTGGATTGAATGAATAGCCTTTTACATTTACAGAATCAAAACTTGGCAAGCCACACGGCACAAAACCACTTTCGGCAGCAATGCCAATACTGTTGCGTAAGTACAGCATCATTTTTTTTCTATCAAAACCATAGTTTATAGCCTGGCGTATTTTTTTATTTTTAAGGGGAGAATTTTTTACTACTTCGTTATGCTCATCTACCAAAATACCCAAATACTCAATGTTTAAGTAAGGCATTTTTTGCAGGTTTATTTTACCTTGCCATGTTGTTTTTAAATTACCCGTTTTAGTTAATATTTCATCTTTAAAACTTGCATCAATATCATCAATAAAATCCAATCGGTTTTGTTGAAATTCTAAAAACTCGGTGGCTTTGCTATCGTAAAAACTTACTTTAATTCCATCTAAATATGGCAATTGTTTTCCAGTGGCATCTTTTTCAAAATAGTTTTCATTTTTCTTTAAAACGAGTGCTTGCCCTTCTTCCCAAGCTACAAAACTAAAAGGACCAGAGCCTACAGGATGGCGGCGAAAATTGTTACCATAAAACTCTACAGCCTCCTTGGCAACAATACTGCAATACTGCATACTTAAAATACCTAAAATACTTTGAAAAGGTGTTTGCAATTTTAATTGAAACGTAGTATCATCAATGGCTTTAAAAGGCAATGCACTATCTACCCTATTATTAAAAATCCAAGCACCGGGGCTTGCCGTAGCCTTATCTATTATTCTATAAAAACTATATTCAACATCTTTTGCAACTAACTTACGAGGCGTATTTTTAAAGCAATTGTCATTGGCAAAAAACACATCATTTCTTAAATAAAAAGTAAAGGTTTTATTGTCTTCGCTAACCGTCCATCTTTTTGCTAAAGAAGGAGCCATTTGCACACTACTATCAATTTCTATTAATGTATTATACACTTGATGAACTGCCCACATTACTTGTTTGTTTTTGGCAAATGCAGGATCTAAGCTAGCTAATCCACTACTTTCGTTGTAGTGAAATATTTTTTTGTTAGAGTTTTGATGGGATGTACAGGAAGAAGTAAACCGCAAAGACACAAGGACGCAAAGAAGTAAAAAAAAATGCCGATAAGACGATAATAGGATAAGATGATATTTATTTGTTGAATGGTTCATTAATAATAAAAAAGTAAACTAAATTAGCACTTATAAACAAACAAATATGAGGTTATTAGCAAAAATCGGTTTAATTCTTAATTTTTCATTCTTAATTCTTAATTCTAGTATGGCTCAACCTTTAAAAGCTTTACAAAAATTTACCCATGCCGATACTTTACGTGGCACTTATGGCCCAAGCAGAGATTGGTGGGACGTACAACGATATGATTTAAATGTGAAATTTAATTTTAAGGATAGCACCATTAGTGGGTATAATAGAATAAGTTTTAAGGTACTTAAAAAAGGAAATTCGTTACAAATAGATTTACAAGAGCCGATGATTGCTGATAGCTTTAAAATGCATATACCAAATTGCAAAGTTACTGGAGCTGAATACGACGTTGATTTTGTAAAAGATGGTAATGCTTATTTTTTAAAATTAGACCAAACGATAAAAGATGAGCCATACAGTATTTTAACAGTTTATTTCCATGGCAAACCAATAATAGCAAAACGTCCGCCATGGGATGGTGGCTTAATATGGAAAAGTAGTGCCGATGGTAGCCCTTTTGTAAGCGTTGCCTGCCAGGGATTGGGAGCAAGTGTATGGTATCCATGCAAAGATCATCAAAGCGATGAGCCAGATAATGGAGCAAGTATTATAATGACTTATCCCGACACATTGATAGGTGTTGCTAATGGTAAATTAATAAAAGAAACTAAAAAAAATGGGTATAAAACCTCAAAATGGCTAGTTAGTTCTCCCATCAATAATTATAACATTGTACCCTATATAGGCAAGTATGTAAATTTTAAAGAAGTGTATAAAGGTGAAAACGGCAATTTAAATATGGATTATTGGGTTATGCGTTTTGGATTGTTTGGAATTGGCAACCCTGGCACAGGTGTAATATTTTTAATCCTTTCTATGATTGTTTACGGTATGGCATTCGACTTTTTTAATATTTCTGGTTCATTATTTGTAGAAAAAGAAACCGATTCCAAAATAAGAAGTAGTGCACAAGGTTTGTTTATGTTAATGAGCAATGGGTTGGGTTCAATTTTGGGGGGAGAATTAGCAGGAAGAGTTGTTAGTCATTATAGTAACAATGGAGTTACTGATTGGAGTAGTGCTTGGTTTATTTTTGCTGGATATGCTTTAGTAGTTGCGATTTTATTTGCACTAGTATTTAAATACAAACACAACCCCAACGAAATACAAAACATTAATCACTAACCATGCAATTTACCCTACGCCCATTTACAGAAAATGATGTGAAAAGCGTAGCTAAATATGCTAACAATTTGGAAATTGCTAAAAACTTAACCAATAAATTTCCACACCCATATACTACCGAAAATGCAAGACAATTTATTGCATTTGCCACCGCAAATAAGCCTGTACACATTATGGCTATAGACGTAAATGGAGAGGCTGTTGGCGGCATTGGTGTACACCCAAAAGATGATATTGAATGTAAAAATGCAGAAATGGGCTATTGGATAGCAGAGCCCTTTTGGGGAAACGGCATTATTACAAAAGCCGTAGCACAAATGATTGAGTATGGCTTTGCTAATTTTGAAATAGATAGAATTTTTGCAAGACCATTTGGTACAAACCTAGCCTCTCAAAAAGTATTACAAAAAACTGGCTTTATGTTAGAAGCACAATTCGAAAAAACATTATTTAAAAATGGTGAATATAAAGATGAATTAATTTATGCAATTAGGCGTAAAGGCTAAACTATTTTTATGCTAATAACCTAGCTTATTCAAAATTAACTCCTTTAAATTAAAAAATTACCCTGTGCTGTATTAATCATCACTCCACTTTTTTTGTTTTAATATAAAAATTTTCGTCTACGCTAAAACTATTATCACCCTCTGGATATAAAAGTAGTTTATTCCATTCCGTTGTTGGTTTAATAAATCGTTCGCCTTTAAAATTTATTTTTAAGGGAAGATTAAAACCTGGTACACAACTGGTGTATCTATATTGTAACTCATATCCTTTCAATTTATATTCTAATTCAGGTATTTGTGTAGTACGTAAATATTGATCGAAAAATTTACTAAAATCAATTTTACTTTTTTTACTAATATACTTTTCTACTTGTTCGGTAGTAACAGTTTGCAAACCAAAGTCTTTATTTAAACCACGTAAAATTTGCCTAAACTTTTCATCATCATTTATTACTTGGCGTATAGTGTGTATCATATTGCCAGCCTTGGGGTACATATCTCCACTACCTTCTTGATTTACATTGTAAGGACCAATAATAGAGATATCATTTTGAATTCCTTTTCGAGTACCAATACAATATTCGTTACCAGCTTTTTTACCATACCAATAATCGGTAAACAACGTTTCGCTATAATTAGTAAAGCCTTCATGCACCCACATATCAGCAATATCTTTTGTAGTAATATTATTGGCAAACCATTCATGTCCACTTTCATGTACAATAATAAAATCCCATTTTAAACCCCAACCAGTCTTGCTTAAATCTCTGCCTAAATATCCAGTTTGGTGTTTTTTTTCAAAATCTTGTGGTTTTTTTATTTTTGTTGTGT
>JANNWD010000589.1:0-4019 GCA_031408315.1 Bacteroidota bacterium | reverse complement strand
CAATTAAAAAATCCTTAAAAAAAATTGGATGTAAAATATTTATACTCTCCTGTATTGCTTAATGTGTATTTATATTTTGTTTTTTGTTCTAAGGATTTTGTGGCATCATCAATATTATTTATTATCAAATTATTGGTTAGTAATAATGTGCTAGTAGTATTAAAATAATCTTTCTCAAATTCATTTTTATTTTCAACCCATTTTTGTACTCTTTCGGATCTTGAATATCCACTACTGTAAACAATACTTTCACCTACTAAAATTCCATTTTCATCTATATTGCCATTATGGGCAATAATTACCTTGTATGTATTTGATGCATCATTTATAAGTATCCATTTGCCAACACTGTCATTAACAATAAACCCATTAGTATTATTAATTTTTGCAGGAATTAGGGTATAGGTAGATAGCTTGTCGGTAGCATCTACTATAACTTGATTATTATTAATGGTTGCAATACACATTACTGTGTTAAATTGATTAATAAACGGAGCCAATGTATTTACTGAACCATTATTTCTTGTACTAAATAAAATAGGGTAGGCTTTTACGCCAGCATCATTTAATAATTTTGTAAACAACAAATTTATATCTCCGCTAGAGCCAACTTTTGTATCCCATGTTTGTTTAACTCCTTGATACGAATAAATGGTTTCGTTTTCATTCCAAGTAAAGTTTTTTTGAAAATATTTAAATAATGATAACAATTTTTGCTCATCTGTTTGCTTAAGTTTTACGCTAGCAATAAAAGGCTCAGCTTTTTTAATTTCTTGCTCAAATTGTTTTCCAAAATCTTCATCTTCTTGTAAATTTTTTATAACATCTTTCCAATTTGTTTGTAAATCTATAACATCGCCATTACCATAATCTATTTGCGAAAGTTGAAATTGTAAGCGTTGTTGATAATCTTTTTGTGTACTCATAAAAGGCTCTTTAGGCAAAGCTTTTAAGTTACGCATTATAAACTTTTTGTGTATTAATTTTGCTTTTACTACACCTTGGTTTGTGCTTAATATTTCTTCTAAAACTTCATCTTTTACTTCTAGGCTATCTATAATAGAAGGCTGCAAACTAAATTTAAAAATTAATGGAATAGTAAGCTCATATTCACTATATCTTGTAGGTATATTATGTTGAAAATTCCAATCTTTAATATGTGTCATTGTTTGTCTTTCCAATGTATACTTGTATTCAATTACACTGCCCACTTTTACATTAGGTAAAGGCACAATTAATTCACTATAATAATTGTTTATTTTTTTTATGTACGTAGAGTTTTTTGCAATTGATATAACTTCTGTTTTACCACCTTCATTTAAATTATATACATACGCATCAATTTTACTTATTCGTTCTGCATTATCTTTTGTATAAAATGGTATGGCAATATTTGCATAACTAAGTCCTTCTTCTTTTAAAATTTTTATACGTTGCCTTGCCTCAACTATGGTTTTAAAAGCCATTTCGGTATTTCCTCTATCGTAATGTACACTTCCCCAATCTATTAATTTAAAGGCTATAGCATCTTTATCATAATCGCACTCTTTCATTAATAAATCTGCTTTATCAATTTTACCCAATTTAGGCTGGCCTTTTTGGGAATAACATACCCAAGTAAAAAAAAAGAAGAAAAGAAAAGAGGTTATAATTTTAATCATAGAGTTAAACCAAAAATTGTTTTGTAAATCTAAAATAGTTTATACGTAAAAGACAACGATAGCTACAAATATGTTGCTTTAACTATTTTATCACAACTTCCTTAATAGTTAATTCTCCCATTGCCTCATTTACTCTTTGTATAATTTGTTCTTTTTGAAAAAGTAACACATTTTTTAACGAAGCATCGTAGCTGGTAATAAACAATGTACCTTTTACAATTTGAATTTTATCGGTGTATTTAGCAATGGTTTTGCCCATCAATTCTTCCCATACTTCTTCTATACGTATGGCTTGGATACCGCTTTTGAGGCGACTTTTTAATAAAAATTGTTGTATTGCTTCTTGTAAAGATATTTCTGCCATATTATTTTATAAAAAACGTATAACTTCCTATTATTTCGCCGCTACTTTTTTTATCCCAAATTCTAAAGTTTACATTGATAAAATTCTTTTTATCCTCAATACTTTTAATTGCAGCTTTTAACGTAATATATTTAGCATCTTCCGGATCAACGCCAGTTTCGGAG
This sequence comes from Bacteroidota bacterium, assembly GCA_031408315.1. Lineage (GTDB taxonomy): Bacteria > Bacteroidota > Bacteroidia > Chitinophagales > Chitinophagaceae > Ferruginibacter. Next base: position 1,830 of record JANNWD010000589.1, on the reverse strand, counting down.
TATGCAGCAAATAAATCATCGGATTTTAGAATAGTTGCACCAGTGCTTAACCTTATTACTTGGGAGCCACCAGGGTAAACTTTACCATCTACTACTGCCCAGCCAGAATCTAGTGTAACTAACATGTTTACTCTTTGGTTTACATCTATCATATTATCCTGCGGAACTTTACTTTGATCATCAAAGTATAATGCGGCTGATTTTATTTTTAAGCCAATACATTTTATTTTAATACCATTTTCAAAAGTTACTTCTTCAACTGGTTTAGGAGTAGCAGTAGCTATAGGCTTAACAACAGTTGGTGTTTTCTTTTTTACAACAGCTTTTTTTTGTGCAACTAAAGTGGTGCTAGTAAAAACTACACCTACACAAATAAAAAATAAGTAGTTTAAATATTTTTTCATTTAATACTATTTGATGGTGAAATTAATTTATTTAATTATGAAAACTAAAAACCAAATTTATAATTCAATTACTTGATATTTTATGACCAAAGAGTTAAATGTATTTTCAAGTCTTTCTTTATGTGTATCGGTAATAAATACTTGTCCTTCATTTTCTATACAAACCCACTCCAATAAATTATGCATTCTAGTATCGTCTAATTTTTCAAAAACATCATCTAATAGCAAAATGGGAGCAGCATTTTTTGCTTTTTTCAATAATTCAAACTCTGCTAGTTTTAAGGCAAATAATAAGCTTTTTCGTTGTCCCTGCGATGCTATGTTTTTGAAGATAACTCCATCTAATAAAATTTCCAATTCATCTTTATGTATGCCACCATTTGTACGTTGTAAAATAAAATCTTTTTCTCTAAATTGATTTAAAACACTTTCAAATGTACCATTTAGCAACTGGCTAGCATAGTTTAACACAACTTCTTCATTATTTGCTGCAATTTTTTTATAAAATTCTTGCACTAAAGAAACTAAATCAAGTGTAATCTCTTTTCTTTTTTCAAAAATATATTTCCCTGGTGTAATTAATTGTTCGTCTATTACTTCAAGTAAAGCCCAATCGGTTTTGCCTTTTTCGGCAAATTGTTTTAATAAACTATTACGTTGTTGTAGTACTTTATTGTAAACGATTAGATATTGTAGATAAATAGAATCTATCTGACTAATAATAGTATCTAAATATTTTCGCCGTTCCTCACTACCGCCAACAATTAAAATAGTATCGTCTGGTGCTATCATTACCGCCGGAAACTTGCCAATATGTTGCGATAATTTTTCGTAAGGCACATTATTCAATAAAAAATCTTTTTTGCCAATACCTTTATAAATAGCAACTAAAGCTTTATCGTCAACTTTGCCTTCTATTCTAAATCCATCCATCCCAAACAAAACATTTTGTCCATCTATCTTAGTAAAATAGCTTTTTGCAAAGCATAAATAATAGATAGCATCCAACAAATTGGTTTTGCCTTTACCATTTAAGCCACAAATGCCCACAATGCGTTGGTTAAACTCAAATTGAGTAAAATTGTAATTTTTGTATTGTGTAATTTTTATAGTAGAAAAAGATGTCATTTGGGGTTGCAAGATAGGGCAATAGTTGGGCAAATTTTGTTGGTAGCCAATAATTCACCTAATACGTAAATCCCTTATCTTTGCCTCCTAAAATTAAACCCATTGGCTACCAAGTTTAGTAAAGAAACATACCTTTATTGGTACGAATTAATGTTGCTTTTACGCCGTTTTGAAGAAAAAACAGGCCAGTTGTACGGTATGCAAAAAATACGTGGCTTTTGCCATTTGTATATTGGGCAAGAGGCTATAGCTGCAGGATGTATGACGGCAACTAATCCTGATGATAAGTTTATAACTG
>JANNWD010000588.1:0-3831 GCA_031408315.1 Bacteroidota bacterium | reverse complement strand
GGATAGGCTTTATCTGGCGAAAACCCAATATCAGTACAAGACTGTGCAAATATTTGCTTATTAAAAAATATAAAAAGAAAAACTGTTATTAGAAATACAACTTTTTTCATCAATATAAAATTACGTATAATCTTTAAGAAGGATGCGTTAAAATTGGTTATTTCATAAAAGGGTTTTACTTTAATTTCCCCTTTATCTCTTGCAACTTCAACAAAGCCTCTACAGGCGTAAGCCTATTAATATCAACAGTTTCAAGTAGGGTTCTTATTTCATCAAAAGTGGCACTGTGGGCATCAAAAATACTTAATTGCATTTTGGGTACAGCTAAGTTTTTAACTACCTCATCTTTATTACCTCCTTCCCTACTATCTTCTAATTGTTTTAAAATTTCATTGGCTCTATCAATTAGGCTTGGCGGCATACCTGCCATACGGGCTACATGTATACCAAAGCTATGTGTACTACCACCTGGGGCAAGTTTGCGTAAAAAAATAATTTTATTGCCTACTTCTTTATTAGTTACATGGTAGTTTTTTACTGTGGGTAATTTATCTTCCAACTCATTTAACTCGTGGTAGTGAGTGGCAAATAATGTTTTTGGTTTGTGAATAGATTTTTGCAAAAACTCCACAATACTCCATGCAATACTAATACCATCATACGTACTTGTACCCCTACCAATTTCATCTAATAAAATCAAACTTTTTTCGGTTATGTTGTTGATGATGCTTGCCGTTTCATTCATCTCCACCATAAACGTACTTTCGCCACCACTAAGGTTATCGCTAGCTCCTACCCTTGTAAAAATCTTATCGGTTAATGGTATTTTTGCATCACTTGCTGGCACAAAACTACCCATATGTGCAAGCAAAGTTATTAATGCCGTTTGCCTAAGTATAGCACTTTTACCACTCATATTTGGACCAGTTAAAATTATTATTTGTTGGGAAGATGGATCTAGATAAATATCGTTAGCAATATAACTTTCGCCAACGGCTAAGTTTTTTTCAATTACTGGGTGGCGACTGTCTTTTAAATTTAAAATATTATCAGTAGTTAGAGTTGGTTTTTTATAGTTAGATAAAAGAGCATTATTAGAAAAGCAACTGATACAATCTAACACCGCCATTACATGCCCATTTACTTGCATTGGGCTAATATAATCCTGTAATTCGTTAAGGAGGCTTTCAAACAATTGTATTTCTACAGCATAAATTTTATCTTCTGCTCCTAATATTTTTTCTTCGTAATCTTTAAGCTCTGGGGTAATATAACGTTCGGCATTAGCAAGGGTTTGCTTACGTATCCAAGTTGGTGGTACTTTAGCTTTGTGTAAATTTGTTACCTCTAAATAATAGCCAAAAACATTATTAAAACTTATTTTTAAACTAGATATTCCTGTTGCTATTGCTTCTTTTTGTTGTAGTTCAATTAAATAATCTTTACCGCCGTTGGCAATTTTTCTTAAGCCGTCTAACTCTTCATTTATACCTGTTGCAATCATGCCGCCTTTGTTAGCAAGGGCTGGTGGATTTTCAACAATTTCCTTAGTTATTTTTTCTAAAATAAATTTACAAGGGTTTAACGAATCACCAAGTCGTTTTAAATATTCGTTGCTACTATTTTCACACAACAATTTTATAGCCTCGGTTTGTTGCAAGCCTTTTGCAATTTGCAACACTTCTCTTGGGTTAATTTTTTTAAGGGGCACTTTACTTACTAATCGTTCTACATCGCCTGCTTGTTTTATGTGTTGTGTAAGTTTTGTACGTAAATCAGTTTCTTTGATAAGGTATTCTACTGTATTTAAGCGTTCATTAATTTTTGCAAAATCGTTTAACGGCATAAGCATCCAACGCTTTAAAAGCCTTGCTCCCATTGGGCTTACGGTATTGTCAATAACTTTTAGCAAACTGGTATTGCCTTCTGTACCCAACAATTCTAAATTACGAATAGTAAATCTATCCATCCATAAATGATCAGCAGCATCTATTCTTTGTAAAGAAGTTATATGCCCTAAATTGGGATGCTCTGTATCTTTTAAATAATGCAAAATTGCACCAGCGGCTATTATACCAACTTGCATATTTTGTACCCCAAAACCTTTTAAGCTATGTGTGCCAAAATGTTTTAATAAACTTTCGGTTGCGTAAGCATCTGCAAAAACCCATTCATCTAAACCGTAAGTAAAAAATTTTACCCCAAATATTTCTTTAAAATACTTTTGTTTGTTTCGTACAAAAACAACTTCGGCTGGTTTAAGGCTTTGCAATAATTTATCGGCATAGGCTTCATCGCCTTCAGCAATAAAAAATTCGCCAGTGCTAATATCTAAAAAGGCAATACCCATTTTTACATCACCAAAATGTATGGCTGCTAAAAAATTATTGCTATTATGTTCTAACAATTTATCATTGGTTGCCACACCGGGTGTTACTAATTCTGTAACGCCTCGTTTTACTATTCCTTTGGCTTGTTTAGGATCTTCTAATTGATCGCAAATGGCAACACGGTAACCAGCTTTTACTAACTTATGCAAATACGTATCTAATGCATGATGTGGAAACCCAGCCAACTCAGCTGAAGCTGCATTACCATTATTTCGTTTGGTTAAAGTAATCCCCAAAACTTGTGCAGTAATTACAGCATCTGGTCCAAAGGTTTCGTAAAAATCGCCTACTCTAAACAACAAAATTGCATCAGGGTATCTTGCCTTTATGGCATTGTGTTGTTGCATTAAAGGAGTTTCGGCAGTTGCTTTGGCCATAGTGGGCAAAAATAAGGAATGGAACGCAATGATGGAACGCTGATATTTATGGTGATTATGATTAAATAAGATAAAAAAAATTGTTGCTTTAACAGTTTATTATGTACCAGCCTTTAAACCTAACCTATGCAAATTCATCTATAACTATTATCTTTGCTGCCGCTTAAAAAAGGCAACTTTACTTAAAATATATAGAATGAAAAAAGGTTTTATTGGATTGGTTTTATTGGTTTTAACTACAGTTTTAGTAATTGCACAACCACCAAAAGGTATGGGTACAAGTGACCCTGGTGCAAAAAAAATATTAGATGCTGTAAGTGCAAAATTTAAAAGTTTTAAAGCGGTACAATCTAAATTTAGTTTAAAAATAGAAAATGGAGCTGGCAAATCGTTAGGTACTAAAAGCGGCAATGTATATATGAAAGGTACAAAATACCGTGTAAGTGTTACTGGGCAAGAAATTTTTTGTGATGGTAGTAATGTATGGACATACGATAAAGCATCTAAGGAAGTAACAATTAGCAAACTAGATGGTGGTAGCAATACGATAACTCCTCAAAAATTATTTACTAATTTTTACGATAAAGATTTTTTATATCGCTTAAGCAGTGAAGCTAAGGGTGTACAAGAAATTGAACTAACACCAATTGATAAAAGCAAACCTTTTCATAAAGTAGTAGTGAGTATTAATAAAGCTACACAAACTATTAGTAGTACAAAAGTATTTGAAAAAACAGGTAATAAATATACCTACATTGTAAGCGGAATGAATACAAATGCTACTGTTGCCGATGCTCAGTTTGTGTTTGATGCTAAAAAATATCCTGGTGTAGAGGTAGTGGATTTAAGGTAAAAATTACAATTTATCATGATAGTAGAAAAAGATTGAGTTTAACTCAATCTTTTTTTATTTTCCCCAACGATAACTATCCAACTTTAGCCCCATTAAATCAATTATCCTATCTACTACAGTTGCGGCTACTTCATCAATTGTTTTTGGAACACTGTAAAAAGATGGGGTAGCTGGGCAAATAATTCCACCAGCCAATATTATGGTTTCCATA
>JANNWD010000587.1:0-1773 GCA_031408315.1 Bacteroidota bacterium | reverse complement strand
CCTGGATCGGTGGGGACTTGCCCTTCTGGACCTGCTTCGCCGGGAGTTGCCGCTGGGGTCGACGTGCCTCCGCGAGGGGCATCGGTTCGACTTCGGCTGGAGTGCCGAACGGAGTCTTCGCGGTGACCACCTGGTTGGGCTGGGCGTCCTTGTACTGATAGTTGTCGGGGAGCCGGATCAAACCGACCCCGCCTCCGCCGATACCGACGCCGAGGTTGCGGCGGATGTTGTTGAGCACCAAGGCGCGGGCGAACCAGAATTTGACGGCCAGTGCGGCATCCACCGGGCGACCCTCTTCGTAGCACTTGGCAACCGCCATGCCGACCCCGATGGATTTCGCGTAGGCGAACTGCTGTAGCTTGGTCGATTCTTTGATGCGAATCATCACCGACGAGTAAAACTTTTCCCACACGCGCGGCACAGCGGTCGCGGTGGTCGGCTGAATTTCACGGATGTTCTCTGGCACCGTTTCCGGGTTCTCGACGAAGTTGACTTTTGCGCCGCAAAAAATCGGAAAATACTCGCCGCCCATGCGCTCGGCAATGTGGCACAGCGGCAAAAACGCCATCCGCTCGTCGGTCTCGTCTTGCGGGATAAAGCTGGTGAAAGCGTGGCAGGTGACCAGAATATTGTGGTGCGAAATCATCGCGCCCTTGGGGCGACCAGTCGTGCCGGAGGTGTAGACCAATATCGCCAGTTCTTCAGGCTTGCGCACCTCGATCCGCTCTTTGAGAGCATTAGGATTTTTGGCATGGAACTCGCGACCGAGTGCGCGCAACGCGTCCAGGCTGATGATTTGCGGGTCGCTCAAATCGCGCAAACCCTCCATGTCAAACACGATGATCTTGCGCAAATCAGGCAGCTTGCCGCGCACGTCGAGCGCTTTGTCCAACTGCTCTTCATCTTCGGCGAAGAGGAACACCGTTTTTGAGTCGCTGCACAGATATTCGACTTGATTCGCCGCATCCGTCGGGTAGATGCCGGAGACTACCCCGCCACACGAAAGCGCGGCCAAATCGCACCAAATCCATTCTTTGTTGGTGTTGGAAAGTATCGAGACTACTTCGCCTGGCTCGTAGCCTAGCGAGAGCATGCCGCAACCGATGTCGCGTGCCACGTCGCCTAACTCAGTCCAGGTCATCGCCTTCCAGATGCCGAAATCTTTTTGACGCAAAGCCACCATCTCGCGCCGTGCAGCGACGCGCTGCCAAAACATCTTGGGCACGGTGTTTTCAGAAGCGGGAATCTCGAAGGTTTGCATCAGGGCTATCTCCAAGTTTTCTTCTTTTTCCAGCGCCGATTGCCGCCACGCGCGGAATCTTCCTTCATGCCGAGATAGAACTCCTTGATGTCTTCTTTCTCCATCAAGCGCTGGCAGGTGTCTTCCATCACGATGCGTCCAACTTCGAGCACATAGCCAAAGTCAGCGGTCGCCAGCGCGATTTGCGCATTTTGTTCAACCAGCAAAATGGTCGTGCCGCGTTCACGGTTGATGCGCACGACAATCTCGAAAATCTCTTTGGTCAACTTTGGTGACAAGCCCAGCGACGGCTCGTCGAGCAACATGAGTTGCGGGTTCGAGAGCAACGCGCGCGAAATCGCCAGCATTTGCTGCTGGCCGCCCGAGAGCAGCCCAGCCTCTTGGTTGCGCCGCTCGCGCAAAATCGGAAAGTAGTTGAACACGGTCTCGATGTCTTGGGCAATCCGGTCGACATCGTTGCGCGTAAACGCGCCATCCGCAGATTTTGTTCAACCGAAAGCAGCGGAAACACT
>JANNWD010000586.1:0-1567 GCA_031408315.1 Bacteroidota bacterium | reverse complement strand
TGTTCGCCGTGCTGCGCCGCGAAGGCCGCACCGCGTCGGCCATCATTGCCGACGTGATCCCGCAGATCGTGCGCGATTTCGCCTGGCCCAAATCGATGCGGTGGGGCGCCGCCAGCCAATCGACCGCCGCGCCGCGCTGGGTGCGGCCGCTCACCGGCATCGTCGCGCTGCTCGATGGCGATGTGGTGGCCTGTGAAGCGCATGGCATCACGTCGGGCCGCGACACGCGAGGCCACCGCGTCCATGCACCCGGCGTGCTGACCATCACCAGCGCCGCCAACTACCTCGATCAGTTGCGCGCCGCCCGCGTGCTGGCCTCAGCCGCCGAGCGCCGCCAGATCATTGCGACGCGCGCGGCCGAACTGGCCGCCGAAGCTGGCCTTTTGCTGATCCCGGATGACGGCCTGGTCGCCGAAAACGCCGGCCTCACCGAGTGGCCGGTGCCGCTGCTTGGCCGCTTCGATCCCGATTTCCTGTCGGTGCCGCGTGAGGTGATCGTGCTCACCATGCGCACCAACCAGAAATATTTCGCGCTGTCGGGTGCAGACGGCGCGCTCGCCCCGGCCTTCATCTGCGTCGCCAACCTCGACGCCACCGACGGCGGCGCCGCCATCACCCACGGCAACCAGCGCGTGCTCTCCGCCCGCCTGTCCGATGCGCGCTTCTTCTGGGAACAGGATTTGGCCACGGTGCGCGCCGGCGGGCTGGAGGCGTTCCTGCCCAAGCTGAACGACATTGTGTTCCACGAGAAGTTGGGCACGCTGGCCGACAAAGTGGAGCGCGTGGCGGCGCTGGCGAAATGGCTGTGCGAAAGCGGCGCCGTGCCGGCTGATCCATTGCAGGCAGAGCGGGCGGCGCGACTGGCCAAGGCCGATCTGGTCTCCGCCACGGTCGGCGAATTCCCGGAAGTGCAGGGCCAGATCGGCCGCTATCTGGCGCTCGCCATCGGCGTGGACCCGTCTATCGCCGACGCCATCCGGGACCATTACAAGCCGGCTGGGCAGGGCGACGACGTGCCAACTGCGCCGGTGAGCATGGCGGTAGCATTGGCAGACAAGCTGGACACACTGACTGGTTTCTTCCTTGCCGGCGAAAAGCCGACGGGGTCTCGCGATCCATATGCTTTGCGACGATCTGCACTTGGAATTTGTTCAATGTTGCAACGCTCACTCTTAAGGTTCGAATTAAAGAATGTGACGTACGAGGCTGAGAGCCGTTATCGGCTTTCCGCGTTTGCAAGCATCGATATGAGCGGAGTGCCAACGTTGCGCGAGCCGTTGGACTTGAATGAGGAAGTCATTCGCGAAGGTAGTGACTGGGTGGTGCGCTACGCAGGCGAAGAGAAGTACCGTTTTCCCTCTGCTGTGAATCCACAACTCTCAGACGCTCAAGCGATCTTGTTCAGCCCAAGCGCCGTTGATGGCCTGTTGGGCTTTATAGTCGACCGCCTGAAGGTCCAGCAGCGCGAAGCCGGCGTACGCCACGACCTGATCGACGCCGTGTTCGCACTCGGCGGTGAAGATGATCTTGTCCGCCTCCTCGCCCGCGTGAAGGCGTTGCAGGCGTT
>JANNWD010000585.1:0-2053 GCA_031408315.1 Bacteroidota bacterium | reverse complement strand
CTGCGGCATATCTTGCGACGCCATGACCTGTGCCTCACGCCAGCGATTATCGAGCGCATAGGCCAACGCCAAATTCTGGCGAGTGCGGGCCGTTGCGTTGTTTGAACGAATGGCATCAACCAGCACATCAACGGCGCGCTTATTGTCACCCGCCAAAGCGAGCGCAAGCCCGTAGTCGCTTGCAGGCAAAATCGCGCGATGCGCGTCGACTAACGAGATCGCCGATTCTACTTTACCCTGTGCAGTTTTCGCCAGTGCGAGGCTTACAACAGTGCGTGGATCGGCTTGTCCCAGTTCGACAACATCCATCAAAGTGCGCTCAGCGGCAACAAAGCGGCCCTGCTGCATATAGATGCGGGCGAGCAAGGCGCGATATTCGACGTTACGCAGATCGCCTTCAACCGCAGCCTCGGCATAGGTCAACGCTTTGTCGACCTGACCCTTTGCCAGCAGTTTTTCGGATTTCTGGGCCCACGCAAGAGCCTTGGTCGCCTGCGCTTTGGCCGAGACGCTGGCAGACGCGCTCGATACGCCCATTTGCGTGCAACCGACACTCGGCACAGCGATGAACGCGGTCGAAATCGCAAGTTTGAAGAAAAGCGTCTTGTTCATGACATTACCTCAGTTTCGGTTACTAGTCTGGGATTTATGGGCTGGAAGCTGCGCTGCAAGAGCGCCAATTTCCGGCATGGATTCGATAAATGCGTCGAGCGCCGCTGTGACCAGCTGTTGCGCGGACCGATTGCTGATCGCACAGGCGAGACGCAGTCGCAGATGGCGATCACCATCGAGACGGAGCGTAAACGCGGATTTGGCTTTCATCCCGGGCTCCGCGCGCGGCGTTTTAGCTTTGGCTGGTACCGCAGCGATTGCCACCGGTGCAACGACAACAGGCTTAGCCGTCAGAATCGAAACCACCGGCGCTGGCGGTGCATCATAATGCAGCGCTTCTGTTTGTTCAGCCTGCACATGCAATTGTTCTGCAATGCGATCCTGCTGCGCCTTAACCTCGGGTTTTACCTCGGGAACAGCGGCGGCCAACGGATTGTGACCCATATCATGGTCATGATCCATCGGCACATTGTGATCGGGGTCGACATCATATCCCATGTCGTTCCAGCCGAGATCGTCATGCGAAACAGCGCTGGTCTCAACACTGCCATTGGCAAGTTGACGCCGCATCGCAGGACGCGCGTCTCCTTTGCGAGCTAGTAGGCCCGATGACAACGATGCAAAAGGTTTGGCTTCAGCCATGTTCATGCCCCCTCCTTTGCCTTACCCGATGACCCGGCGGCCAAAGCCACCCATCGGACGCGCTTGAGGTTGCTGCGGGCTGGCCGCTGCGGCGGGTGCGCTGAACACGGTCCGGCGGAAATTCTTTTCCAGCCGGTCAGAGATGTAAGTCCACAATGTGCGGATTTCGTTTGCGGATCGACCATTGGGATCGACTTCCATCACGGTGCGGCCATCGATCATTGATGCGGCAAAGTCGGTGCGATGATGCAAGGTGATCGGCGCAACCGTTCCGTGCTGTGACAAGGCAACTGCAGCTTCAGAAGTAATCTTAGCTTTCGGTGTTGCACCATTGACAACAAACAGCAATGGCTTGCCAGCGCGTTCGCACAGATCGACGGTAGCCCCGACGGCGCGCAAATCATGCGGGCTTGGGCGGGTCGGCACGACAATCAGTTCGGCCACCGAAATCACGCTCTGAATCGCCATGGTAATGGCCGGCGGCGTATCGATGACCGCCAGTTTGAAGCCCTGTTGGCGCAGAACCGCAAGGTCCGATGCCAGCCGTGCGACAGTAGTCTGTGCAAAGGCCGGAAGGTCGGCATCGCGTTCGTTCCACCAATCCGCCAGTGACCCTTGCGGATCGATGTCGATCAACACGACCGGACCTGCCCCAGCCAGTTGCGCCTGGACTGCCAAATGGCCGGACAAAGTTGTTTTGCCCGATCCGCCTTTTTGTGATGCTAATGCGAGAACCCTCACACCAATCCCCTTTTGGTAAGCTGTTTGAAAAGGGATATGACGGAACAGGGCTAATAAT
>JANNWD010000584.1:0-2269 GCA_031408315.1 Bacteroidota bacterium | reverse complement strand
GTTGGCTTTAATGTAATCAACAATTAATGGCGTTACGTCGGATGCTTTATCCCACTCTGGCTGTAAATATAATTTGCAGGTTGGCGAAACTAGAGAAGCATATTTTTCTGCCCAATCAAAATCACTTTTATTAAACACAACAATTTTTAATTCGTTTGCTACAGGTAAAATTTCTGGTAACGGGGCTTTAAATTTTTTTGGCGATAAACAAATCCAATCCCACTTACCACTTAATGGATGGCTACCACTTGTTTCAATATTTGTTTGTAAACCTAGTTTCTGCAATTCATTTGTTAACTCATCTAAATTATGCATCAATGGCTCTCCACCAGTAATTACTACAAGCTTAGCTGCTGTTTGCCCAACAGCCAACTGCAAACTGCCCACTGCCCACTTCTCATGCTTACTAGCATCCCAACTATCCTTTACATCACACCATACACAGCCCACATCGCAACCGCCAAGCCTAATAAAATAAGCCGCCTTACCTTGGTAATAGCCTTCTCCCTGTATAGTATAAAAATGCTCCATTACAGGCAAAGCAGTTGTTATAAGTAAAGTATTTTCTGTTTTCAAATTCCTAATTCTTAATTTTTAATTCTTAATTCAGCAGCGTTATACGTATTCATCATCAATGCCCCAATCGTCATCAATCCTACACCACCAGGTACAGGTGTTATGTAACTACATTTTGGTGCTACGTTATCAAAGTCTACATCGCCTTTTATTGCAAATCCACTTTTTTTTGTTTCGTCTTTAACTCTTGTAATGCCTACATCAATTACTACTGCTCCATGCTTCACCATATCTTCTTTTAAAAAACCAGGAATACCTAAGGCAGCTACAATAATATCTGCTTGTAAGCAAAGTTCTTTTAAATTTTTACTTCGGCTATGGCATATCGTTACAGTACAATTACCAGGGTTAGTATTTTGGCTTAATAATATACTCATAGGTCTTCCTACAATATTGCTACGGCCTATAACAACAGCATGTTTACCAACAGTATCAATTTTATAATGTTCAAGCATAAGCATAATGCCATAAGGTGTTGCAGGTATAAATGTAGGCAATCCTTGTACTAATTTTCCAATACTTATGGGGTGAAATCCATCTACATCTTTTGCAGGGTTTATGGCACTAATTACCTTCTCTTCACTTATATGTTTTGGCAATGGTAATTGTACTAAAATGCCATCAACATCATTATCTATATTTAAGTTTCCAATGGTTTGCAAAAGTAAAATTTCCGTAATGTCTTCATCAAACCGAAGCAGTGTACTTTTAAAACCAATTTCGTCGCAAGTTTTTACTTTACTAGCCACATAAGTTTCGCTAGCACCATTACTGCCAATTAAAATTGCAGCTAAATGGGGTGCTTTTTTATTTTCATTTTTTAAAACATTAGTTTTAGCTTTCATTGTTTCTTTAACCGAAGCAGCTACCACTTTTCCATCTAAAATTATCATGCCGCAAAAGTAATTAACAAAAAGCTAATTTTCAATTTCATTAATAAAACCATTTTTACTTATCTTGTAGCATAAACTAAAACTGAATTGAGAAATTTTTTAATAGGTATAAGTATATTTATTACCAATCAATTAACTGCACAATCGCTACGCTATTCGGTAGCATTGCCTTACACTAGTTTAAGCGGATATAGCACAAAGCAAAACGATGTTTTTTCTTTTACTAGTAACCAAGCAGCTTTGGCAAGTAGTAAACAAACAACCGCAGGTGTTTATGGTGAACGTCGTTTTTTATTAGCTGCCACAAGTTCGTATGCTGCTGCTGTAGCAATTCCTAGTAAGTTGGGTAACTTTGGAGTATCATTAAATTATGCAGGGTTTAAAAATTTTAACGAAAATAAAATTGGCTTAGCCTATGCCCGTAATTTGGGTAAAAAGGTAGATATTGGGGTGCAATTTAATTATTATAGTTACAGAGTGCCAACTTATGGTAATGCCTCATCAATATTTTTTGAAGCAGGTGCCATTATGCATTTTACAGATAAATTTAATGGTGGATTTCACTTATACAATCCCATAGGAGGAAAGCTAAATAATAGCGATGGAGAAAAATTAGCGGCTGCCTATAAATTAGGTTTTGGATACGATGCCTCAGACGATTTTTTTGTAAGTGCAGATATTGTAAAAGAAGAAGATAAGCCAGTAAATGTAGTAGGAGGAGTACAATATAATTTTGCCAAACAATTTTTTGCAAGGGCTGGCTTTATGAGTGAAAGTACAACCGCATTTGCAGGTCTTGG
>JANNWD010000583.1:0-1719 GCA_031408315.1 Bacteroidota bacterium | reverse complement strand
ATCCGTCCCGCGATCAACGTCGGGCTTTCGGTGTCGCGCGTGGGTTCCGCCGCGCAGACCAAGGCAATGAAGAAGGTCAGCGGCTCGATCAAACTCGAACTCGCGCAGTATCGCGAAATGGCGGCTTTCGCGCAGTTCGGTTCGGACTTGGACGCCTCGACGCAGAAGCTGCTCAATCGCGGTGCGCGCCTGACCGAATTGCTCAAGCAGAAGCAGTTCAGCCCGATGCCCTTCGAGGAACAGACGGCGTCGATCTTCGCGGGCACCAACGGCTATCTCGACAACATCCCCGTCAGCGACGTGACGCGCTACGAAGAAGCAATGATCTCGGACCTGCGCGCCAATCATAAGGGCGTGTTAAAGACGATCCGCGACACCAAGGATTTGGGTGATGATGCGAAGACCGGTCTCAAGGCTGCACTCGACGCGTTTGCAAAGACGTTTGCATGAAACTCGTTCAACACACCGACTTCCCTGAGCCTGTCGAAGGGCTGCCCTTCTTCTGCGCAATGGTGACACGAAAGGGCAGGGCTTCGACAAGCTCAGCCAAGTCGGTATTGGTGCGACTGTAGATGGCCAGCCTCAAAGCCCTAAAAGTCCGCATTGGCTCGGTGAAGTCGACGCAGAAGATTACCAAGGCGATGAAGATGGTCGCGGCGGCGAAGCTGCGTCGTGCGCAGGAGGCCGCAATTGCCGGTCGTCCCTATGCCGAAAAGCTTGAAGCCGTGATGGCCTCGCTCGCGTCGAAAGTGACCGTCAGCGCGTCGTCGCCAAAGCTGCTCGCGGGCACCGGCAAGGATCAGGTTCACCTGATCGTCGTCGCAACCTCGGAGCGCGGGCTTGCGGGCGCATTCAACACCAACATCGTCCGCGCGGCACGCAAGAAAGCCGAAGAACTCGAAGCAGCGGGCAAGACCGTGCTTTTCTATCTGGCCGGTAAAAAAGGCCGTGTTCTCAAGCGCTTCTATCCCAAAGGCGTCCTGCACGATCAGGAAGTGGGACACATCAAAAAGCTCGCCTTTGCCGATGCGCAGGTTGTTGCCGAAGACCTGATGGCGCGCTTCGATGCCGGTGACTTCGACGTCGCGCATCTATTTTTCGCCAAGTTCCAGTCGGCCTTGGTCCAGAACCCGACGGGCATTCAGATCATTCCGGTTCCGTTACAAATTTCCGATGCCGCGCCTGCGCAACCTTCGTCATCTTCGGCTCCCGCATCGGTCGAATATGAGCCCGATGAAGAAGCGCTGCTCGCCGAATTGCTTCCGCGCAACGTCGGCATTCAAATCTTCCGCGCAATGCTCGAAAACGCCGCCTCTGAACAAGGCAGCCGCATGACCGCCATGGACAATGCGACGCGCAACGCGGGCGACATGATCAACCGCCTGACCATCCAGTATAACCGCACGCGACAAGCGGCGATTACGACTGAACTGATTGAAATTATTGCTGGCGCTGAAGCGCTTTAACCGACCCCGAAAGCAGGAAACGAACAATGGCAACCGCAGCCCCGACCGCAAAGAAGCCCGCCGCCAAGAAGGCCGCAGCCCCCAAAGCTGCTGCGCCCAAAGCGACCGCACCGCTTCAGACATCGAACAATGTCGGTGCGATTTCGCAGGTTATCGGGGCTGTCGTCGACGTGACTTTTGAGGATCAGCTGCCCGCGATTCTCTCGGCGCTCGAAACCGACAATAACGGCGTCCGCGTCGTTCTCGAAGTCGC
>JANNWD010000582.1:0-11806 GCA_031408315.1 Bacteroidota bacterium | reverse complement strand
CTTGGACTTTGCATTTTTCTATGGCAGATAAATACATATTAACTGCATCAGTATCTATCAATGGGCCTACATGATTTTTTTCGTTTAACGGATTACCAATTTTTAATTGCTGGTAAGCATTAACTAGTTTTTCTTTAAATTTATTGTAAACACTTTCATGTATAATTAACCTACGGGTACTTGTACAACGCTGCCCAGCCGTACCTACAGCACCGAAAGCTGCACCAATTAAGGCCATATCTAAATCGGCGTTTTTTGTAATGATTATGGCATTGTTGCCACCTAATTCTAATAAACTTTTTCCTAAACGTTCGGCTACGGTTTTGGCAACGGCTTTACCCATTCTTGTACTGCCTGTTGCACTAACTAATGCAACTCTTGCATCTGCACTCATCCATTCGCCAACTTCTCTACCGCCATTTATTAGGCAACTAACACCTTCGGGTACACTATTTTTTTTAAAAACAGATTGAATAATAGTTTGACAAGCAATAGAACAAAGCGGCGTTTTTTCACTTGGTTTCCACACACATACATCTCCACAAACCCAAGCCAATGCTGCATTCCAACTCCATACGGCTACAGGAAAATTAAAGGCAGAAATAATGCCTACAATACCTAATGGATGATATTGCTCATACATACGATGCCCAGGCCTTTCGCTATGCATGGTTAAGCCATGTAGCTGACGGGATAACCCAACTGCAAAATCGCAGATGTCAATCATTTCTTGTACCTCACCCAAGCCTTCTTGTAAACTTTTGCCCATTTCGTAACTTACTAATTCGCCAAGGGCTTGTTTGTTTTTACGCAATTCTTCACCAACTTGTCGTACAATTTCGCCACGTTTTGGTGCTGTCCATTGTTTCCATTCTACAAATGCGGTTTGAGCTTTTACCAATGTTTGTTCGTATGCTTTTTTATCGCCACCAGTTACAGCCGCTATCAATTTACCATCAACAGGAGAGTAGGAGTCAAGCTTTTCGCCTTTACTTTTTACCCATTGTAAACCAGTACTAACGCCGTTATTTGTTTTATTAATTTTTAGTTGAGATAGAAATTTCATATAGCTTTATTTAATTTGCAAATTTACATTCTTTAATTGAAAAGAGTACTGTTTTAATTATAATACTTATCTTTGGCGTAAGTAATTAAAAAAGTATGATTTTATCATTTGGTAGCGATAAAACTGAAAAAATATGGAACGGAAAACGAGTTGCAAAATTACCAAATGAAATTCAGCAGATTGGAAGACGAAAACTTAGAATGTTAAGTAATTCAATTAGCTTGAATGATTTAATAATTCCCCCTTCCAATCGATTAGAAAAATTGTCAGGAAATTTAAAAAATTATTATAGTATTAGAATAAATGTACAGTGGCGAATTATTTTTATTTGGGAAGATACTAATGCTTATGAGGTAACAATTATAGATTATCACCAAAATAATATAGGATGAAAAAGCTAAATAATATACATCCTGGAGAAATTTTGTTGGAGGAGTTTTTAAAACCTTTAGAAGTTTCTGCATACAGACTTTGTAAAGAAACCAACTTGCCACAAACAAGAGTTTCGGCAATTATTAACGGTACAAGAAGCATTACTGCCGATACAGCTTTGCGATTGAGTTTGTACTTTGGAACAACTGCAAAATTTTGGTTAGGCTTACAAGCCGATTATGACTTAGAGGAAATTGGTATTACTAAAAAGCAACTCTTCAGTTCAATTAAAAAAATTAAAACAGTAGCAGCATAATTTAATACTGTTCTTCCTTATTTGGAAAATCTTTACTTTTTACATCTTTAATATATTGCTGCACTGCGGCTGTTGCCAATTCGTTTAAATTTGCATATTGGCGTAAAAAACGGGGTTTAAATTCAGTGTTAATGCCTAGCATATCATGCATTACCAATACCTGTCCATCGCAATCTTGCCCAGCACCAATGCCAATTGTTGGTATGGTTAAACTTTCGCTAACTTGTTTTGCCAACGCTGCCGGAATTTTTTCTAACACAATGGCAAATGCACCAGCTTCTTGTAAAAGCAAGGCATCTTTTTTCAGTTTTTCCGCCTCTTCTTCCTCTTTAGCTCTAACTGTGTACGTACCAAATTTATAAATACTTTGTGGGGTTAAACCCAAATGCCCCATTACAGGTATGCCAGCACTTACAATTTTTTTAACAGAATCTACCACTTCTTCGCCGCCTTCAAATTTTACGGAGTGCCCTCCCGTTTCTTTCATAATTTTTATGGCAGAAGCTAAGGCAATTTCGGAGTTAGATTGATACGTACCAAAAGGCATATCAACCACTACCAAGCATCTATCAACGCCACGTACCACACTTTGTGCATGGTAAATCATTTGATCAAGGGTAATAGGCAAGGTAGTTTCATGCCCAGCCATTACATTACTAGCACTATCGCCAACTAAAATAATATCTATACCTGCACCATCAATTATTTTGGCAAACGAAAAATCGTACGCTGTTAACATACTAATTTTTTCGCCAGCAACTTTCATTTTTAGAAGGGTGTTGGTGGTTATTTTTTTTATTTCTTTGGTAGATGATGACATGATTTTAAAATTTTGATAAAATTACTTACTTATTTCTTCCCATAAATGCTTAACCAATCCATCTGCCAAGCCAATTTTTGGCACATAAATTTCTTGTGCATCTGCCCAACGCATTACGTTGGTATAAATTTGCAAAGCCGGTACAATTACATCGGCTCTATCTTCTCTTAAATTGTATTTCGTCATTCTTTCTTCCACATTTACAGCAGATAATTCTCTGTAATAATCTTTTAAAGCCTCTAATGACAAAGGTTTCCCTTCTTTACGTTTGCTAAGGCTAAATACTTTATTTATGTTTCCTCCGCTACCAATGGCTACTACTTCTTTTTGATTTTTGGTAAATTGTTTTATAGTTTCCTTTAACTCTTCCCACTCGGTATTTGTAACCATATCTTTTAACAAACGAATGGTGCCAATGTTAAACGATTTTTTAAAGGTTAAAACCCCGTTTGCAAAAAAAGAAATTTCGGTACTTCCGCCACCAACATCTATATATAAATAACTGTGGTCTTTGTCTAAGTTTTCGGCAAAATGATTTTCGTAAACAATTTGTGCTTCAAGGTCGCCGCTAATAACTTCTATATTTATACCTGTTTCTAATTTTACTTTACGGATAATATCGGTTGCATTTTTTGCATCCCTCATGGCACTGGTAGCACAAGCAATACTTTTTTGTACTTCGTAAGCATTCATTAAATGCTGAAAAGCTTTCATGGTTTGCAACATCATTCCAATTTTTGGTTTGGATATGCTGCCCATTTCAAACACATCAAAACCTAGGCGTAGCGGTACCCTTAATAGATTTAATTTATTAAAAAAAGTATTGCCTTTATCATCGGTTACTACTTCTGTTATTAAAAGCCTTGCTGCGTTACTGCCTATATCTATTGCTGCTAGTATCAATTTTTACTTTGTTAATTAGTTAATCTGTTTATTTGTTAATTGCTTAAAAACTACTAACAACAAATTTAAGGATTAACTAATTAACTGATTAACCTTTAAACTTTTCTACGGAGATAATTATAAATTTCTACTTGGCTACGTACTTTTTTAGTATTACGTGGGTTTACATAATTATTAGCTAAATCATTATCTAAAATTCTTGCTTTAATATTATCGCTTTGCTGAATTTTTAAAATATTTTTCAACTCTTCTATCAATTCTTTACTGTGTATTGGGCAAGCTGCTTCTATACGGTGGTCTATATTTCTTGTCATCCAATCGGCACTACTAATAAATACCTTTTCGTTTCCATCATTGTTAAAAATTAGTACCCTTGCATGTTCTAAATATTCATCTACAATGCTTATGGCTTCCACATTTTTGTATTGTTTATTTTCTGTAAGCATACAAAAAATGCCACGTACTATTAAGTTAATTTCTACACCAGCTTTAGCAGCTTCGTATAGCTTATCTATCATAAGCTCATCACTTAATGAGTTTAGTTTTAAGGTAATAATTGCTGGCTTTTTCTTTTTAGCAAATTGTATTTCTTTATTAATTAATTGTACTAATTGCTTACGCATACTTACTGGGCTTACCAATAATGTTTTGCAAGATTTTAAAACAGGTAAGCGTAACGAAGGTTGTTCTAAGTATCTAAAAATTTTATTTACATCTGCCATAATTGAAGGGTTTGCAGTAAGTAAACAATGATCTCCATAAAGCTGTGCTGTACGTTCGTTTAAATTGCCCGTACTTATAAAACCATATTCAATAATTTTTGTGCCAACTTTCTTTTTTATAATGCAAAGTTTTGCATGTACTTTCATATTGGCTACGCCTAATAAAACATTTACACCAGCTTCTTCTAACTCTTCTTTCCATTCTAAATTTGCTTCTTCATCAAACCTTGCTCTAAGCTCTAACACAGCGGTAACCTGCTTTCCGTTTCGTACAGCATTGGTTAACGCATTTACAATTTTACTACGACTAGCTAATCTGTAACAAGTAACTTTTATGCTTTGTACATTAGGGTCAATAGCGGCTTCTCTTAATAAATCTATAATACTTTCAAAAGAGTGATAGGGGAAATTAAGTAGTAAATCTTTTTTTAAAATAACATTACAAAGGCTATTTACATTATTTAGTTTTGGATGAATAAAAGGTTTTTTTCGGCTATTTTTTTGTGCAAACACAGCATCCGGAAAATTCATAAAATCTTTAAAATTATGAATTCGTCCACCGGGTATTAAATTATCTTTTCTACTTAAACCAAGCCGCTTAACCAAATAGGTTAATAAAGAAGGATCAATAGCTTTATCAAAAACAAAACGAACTGGTTTGCCTTTTTTACGATTTTTTAAACCCTTTTCTATTTTTTGAATAAGAGAGGTAGAGACATCATTATCTAAATCAATTTCTGCATCTCTTGTTAGTTTTATAATGTGTGCCGAAAATGTATCGTAACCAAAAAATGAAAAAATATTAGGCAAACAAAAACGAATAATATCTTCCAATAAAATTATTTGTTTTTCGGTTGATTTGCTTGGCAATACAATAAACCTTGGCAATCGCCTTGCAGGAACAGATAATAAGGCAAAACGCTTTGCAATTGATTTATCTTTTTTTGATAATGTGCAAGCTAAATAAATACTTTTATCATTTAAAAAAGGGAAGGAATGTATGCTCTCAATCATTAATGGTATTACGTTTCCTCTTACTTCCTCATTAAAATAGTTAAGTACAAATTGTTGTTGTACTTTATTTAGCTGAGTATCACTTAACAAAAATATTTTTTGTTTTTTTAACTCTCGTAAAATTTCGTTCCAAATACGATCAAACTCTCGTTGTTGCTCCAAAACTTTTTCTTGTATTTCTTCTAAAATACTTTCTGGATTAATTTCTAAGTGCATTTTAGCCTTACTGCCTAACTCTGCCATGCGTTGCAAGGCAGCTACTCTTACTCTAAAAAACTCATCTAAATTGTTGGAAAAAATACCCAAAAATTTTATCCTTTCTAAAAGCGGAACGCTATCATCAGCGGCTTCTTGCAATACTCTATTGTTAAATGATAACCAACTTATATCTCTTACAATTATTTTCTTTTTTGGCAAAACGTAATTTTTAGTTGAAAGATAAGGGGATTTGGATAAAATGTAAAAAATGTTACATTGCTAAATTGTTATTATTTATTTCCTCATTTTTTCAATAATTCCTGTTGTAGAAAAGCCCTCTAAAATAGGCACAATTTTAACTTCGCCACCATTAGCTATTACTTCTTTTGCACCTACAATTTGCTCCAGCGTATAATCGCCACCTTTAACCAATACATCGGGTAAAATAGTTGTAATTAATTGTAGCGGAGTATCTTCTTCAAAAATTAGTATTGCATCTGTCATTAATAAAGATGCTAAAAGTAAAGCTCTGCTTTGCTCAGCATTTACTGGTCGGCTATCGCCTTTTAAACGTTTTACCGATGCATCTGCATTTACACCCACAATTAGTATATGCCCATGGCTTGCAGCATCACACAATGAGCTAATATGCCCTTCATGCAAAATATCAAAAACACCATTTGTAAACACAATTTTTTTGCCCAACAACCGCCAACGATTTAATTGTTTGGCAATATTATCTATCGTAAAAATTTTATTGGGTATAGCTTGTACTGCTTTCATTTTTTTGTTTATTTATATAGGGGAGAAGGAGTAACGAAATTAAACCTGCTATAATAATTATTAGGGTAGATACACTCCAAATTAACCAACCCAACGCCTCTCCGTAAACCTCACCAATGCTATATGCCACAAGGGTTTGCTTTACAAATAAGGGAAATAATCCAATGCCATTTGGTGTAATAATCATAGCTAAGGTAGATATGGTTAGTACAGAACAAGCTGCTTTTAAGGTTAAGTGTTGGGTTTGTTCAATAGCGTTAAAAGCAATATAAATTTGCAATAAATACATACTCCAAATAAATACGGTATGTGCTAAAAATGTTTTTCGTTTTTTTAAGTTTTTTATCGATGCAAAGCCAGTAATTAATCCGCTTGTAAAACTATTTATTTTTACTAATAATTTATTTTGCGGATACCTTTTGCTTAAAAATTTTAGACCATAAAAAATAGCTACAAAAAATGCAATTCCAATTAACGCTTTTGCCCAAAAAGGAAAACTATTATCAGCCCCCAATTCATTAATTTTTTGTTGTACAAAACTTCCAATAGTTTTTAATTGAATTAAAACTGTAAGTGCAATAAAAAGCATAAAACAAATAACATCAAACGTACGTTCTATTACAATTGAACCTATTAAATTATCTACTTTTATTTTTTCGTATTTAGATAAAAAAGTACATTTTAAAATTTCGCCAAGCCTTGGTACTGCAGAGTTGGCTAAATAACCAACCATAGTTACTGCAAATACATTTTTAATTTTTGGATGATAGCCCATTGGTTCTAGTAATAACTTCCATCGATAACTTCTACTTAAATGGCTAGCCAAATTCATAAAAACAATGGGTATTACTAACCAATAATTTGCATTTAATAAAGCATTTTTAAATTGTAATTTTTGGTCAGCCGTCATACCACTTAGCTGCCACCATACCAAAAAAATACCTCCTCCAAAAAAGATTATGTATTGAAGTATAGATAAAAGCCTTTTACTCATATTGGCTTACAAATTACGAAGAGGAAAGTATAAAGCAAAAACTTGTTATAGTTTATTATCTGCCGTAGGAAAAATTACTGTAGGCTTAAAGGTTTTTGCTTCTTCAAAAGTTAATCTGGCGTAGCTCATTATAACAACAACATCCCCTGTCATTACCAATCTAGCGGCAGGGCCATTCATACAAATTACGCCGCTACCTCTTTTGCCAGTAATAATATATGTTTCCAACCTTTCGCCATTGTTGGCGTTTACAATTTGTATTTTTTCATGCTCAATCATATTTGCAGCATCCATCAAATCTTCATCAATTGTACAACTGCCTACATAATTTAAGTTTGCTTCTGTAACTGTACAGCGGTGTATTTTCGATTTTAAAACTTCTATTGTCATAAGAATGCAAAAGTAGAGATAATTTTTAAATTTTTGGTTTAGGAGTTTAGAAGTTTTGAGTTTAGCTTTTTCAAAATTCTTTTAAATTTAAGTTAATAAACCTAAAAACTAATTCTTTAAAACCATATTATCAATTAATCTTACTTCATTTAAAAAAGCTGCAACAAGGGCAACTAGTTTTGTTTTACCATCCCAATTTTCGAGTATTTCTAAATTATTGGCATTGGCAATTTCTACATAATCTACCTTATAGCCTTCGGTAGATAAATAGTTTATGCATCGTTGTTTTAAATCTTCCAAATAACCAGGTTTAACTTCTTGCTTAATAAACAAGAGTACCTCATTTATACGTACTGCTTTTGCTCTATCCTCAGCATTTAATCTCATATTTCTACTACTCATGGCTAAGCCATCTGGCTCTCGTAAAGTTGGGCAAATAATAAGTTGGGTAGATGATTGTATTAGTTGAGTTAATTTTTTTATAACCATACATTGCTGATAATCTTTTTGCCCCAAATACATATTGTTGGGTTGTATAATATCTAATAATCTATGCACAACTTTACATACGCCTTGAAAATGGTCGGGCCTAAATTTTCCATCTAAAACCGTTTCTACAAAACCTAAATCGTACTTTAAAGTATCGTTTGTTCCGTTAGGATAAATTTCATCTACCAAAGGTAAAAATAAGGCATGGCAACCTGCTTTTTCCAACATGTCAATATCTTTTTCGATAGTAATTGGGTACTTTTCAAAGTCGGCAGTATTATTAAATTGTGTGGGATTTACAAAAATGCTAGAAATAGTTATATCGTCATTTTTTTTGGATGCTTCAATCAACGAAATATGCCCATAATGCAATGCTCCCATTGTAGGCACAAAACCAATTTTTAAGCCTAAAGTTTTATTTATAGTGACAAAATCTGTTATTTCTAGTGCTTTTTTAAAAAGTATCATTTTGTAATTAATTAGTTGTCAAATACTTATGTAATCAAAATTTAAAGAAAAAAAATGTACCTTTGCACACCTTATAAAAAACTACCTGTAAATTAATAAATAGTTAAATGTCAACAAAGAAAAGAATTTTATTCATTGCAAATGAAATGTCGCCTTACTTGGAGTTGACAGAATTCGCAGAAATAATGAACAAGTTAGCAGTTAAAGCTAATGATAGTGGAATGGAAGTTCGTTGTATAATGCCAAGGTTTGGTGTTATTAATGAGAGAAGGCATCGCTTACATGAAGTAGTTCGTTTATCGGGTATTAATGTATCAATTGATGGAGATGATTATCCGTTAACAATTAAAGTGGCAAGTTTGCCCAATGCTAGGTTACAAATATATTTTTTAGATAACGAAGATTATTTTAAACGCAAATCGCTTTTTCATGACGAAGACGAAAAGTGGTTTGAAGATAATGCTTTGAGAACTGTATTGTTTTGTAAAGGAGCTTTAGAAACAGTGAAAAAATTTGGCTGGCCGCCAGATATTATTCATTGCAGCGGTTGGATGACAGGCTTAATACCCATGTTTATTAAAAATGCGTATAAAAAAGAAGCTGTTTTTAGCAACAGCAAAGTAGTTTATACAATTGGAGAAAATACATTTAAGGAAAAAATGGGAGCCGACTTATTAAAGCTAGCCACCATTAATGATAATGTTACTAAAAAAGAATTAGAACCCTTTAAAGATACTAACAACGTTGCCTTATTTAAAGGGGGAGCAACTTTTGCTGATGCTATTACTTTTGGAGCAGAAAAAGTAGATAAAAAATTGGTAGAAGAATTTTCAAAAGTTAAAGGTAAAAAAATACTAAAATTTGATGCCGAAAGTGATTTAACAGACTATTTGCAATTGTATACCGACCTTGCAAAGTAGAAATTAACTCATTTATTTAAAATTATTATTTGTGCAGAAAAGAATTATACACACATTTTCGTTTTTATTTTTAGCAACTATTTTTTTTACGTACAGTTGCACAAAGTTTGACACTACTACAATAGGAAGCGATTTAATACCAGCCGTAGATAATGTAACAACATTTGCAAGAGAATTCATCGTTGATGCTACACAAGGCGTTTTTACTACTGATAGTACACGAAATAATTTGTTTGATCAAAATGCTTTAGGTGCAATAAGTAACGACCCTTTGTTTGGTAAAACACAAGCTAATATTTATGTTCAATTTAAACCTGCTTTTTACCCATATTATTTTGGTAGTTTTAACGATACTTTAAATGGATTTGGAGCTCAATTAGACTCTGTGGTACTTTGTTTAAATTATAGAGGTTTTTGGGGCGATAGTACTTCATTGATTAAATTAGATGTAAAAGAGGTTAATGATCCTGCATTTAAAGATTCCAGCTACAAAGTAAGTTTTGCACCAACTACTAATTCAACAATTTTAGGTACTAAAACCATTGATGTACGAAGATTAAAAGATACTGTATATTATAATGGAAAAAATGGTGTATCAGTAAATCAAATCCGTATTAAATTAGATTTGAACAGTACTTTTCTTAATAATTTATATCCAAATACTTTAAAAGCCAGCGATACAACCTCATCGGAACAATATTACTCCGATTTATTGTTTAGAACCAAGAATAAAGGGTTAGCTATTGTTGCCAATACTATTAGTGGAAATGGATTGCTAATGTCAACTAGTTTACTTGAAGCTACTACAAAACTAGAAGTGCATTTTAAAAGAAGAAATTTGGGAAGATTAGATAGTGTTTACAACTCATTTTTAGCACAGCAATTTTCAAACGACACAGTTTTAAATACGTTGGGCAGAAAAAGATCAGCCTCGGCAAATAATATAATTAGAGATAGGACTGGTGCTTCTGTACTAAACCCATCAATAAACGAAATTTTTATACAAACAACACCAGGTACATTTGCCGATTTAAAAGTGCCTTCTATTTCAACCTTACCAAATTGTATTGTGCATAGGGCAGAGTTGGTAATGGAGCAAATACCTTACACGGCTAATCCTAGTTTAGATAACTATTTTTCTGCTCCAAACTATTTATATATCGATTTAAAAGATACAACGGCAACTAATAAATGGAAACCTTTGTATTTCGATTTAAATCCAGGGCAAAGCTATAATCCTGATGCAGTTTATAATGCTTCTAATTCGATTTTTAGTTTTCCTTCTTTACCTAGTAACCAGTTTGCAGCTAATATAGATTTAAACTATTTTGGTGGTTTTAAACGCAATAAGTTAGATAAATTTGGTAACAGCATAGCCTACTATAATTTTAATATAACTAGGCATGTACAACAAATAGTTACAAAACGTACTCTAAATTATGCATTTCGTTTAATGGCACCAATACAATTATTTTATCCTCAACTATTTCCTTATCCAATTACCTATTACAATACTAATATTGCAACCGGCAGAGTAAGATTAGGTAGTGGTGTAAACCCAGATTATAAAATGTATGTACGAATAGTATATTCTAAAATATAAATTACTTATTAAGATAGGTGTATAAAGCCCATTGAATCATTCAATGGGCTTTGTGTTTTAGGTATTCACCCTTATCTTTGCAACCTAAAAAAAAATAACATGGCGTATTTATTTACTTCGGAGTCGGTAAGTGAGGGACATCCGGATAAAGTAGCAGATCAAATTAGTGATGCTTTAATTGATAATTTTTTGGCTTTTGACCCAACAAGTAAAGTAGCTTGTGAAACGTTGGTTACAACTGGGCAAGTAGTATTGGCTGGCGAAGTAAAAAGTAAAGCATATTTAGATGTACAAGAAATTGCAAGAGGCGTTATCCGTAAAATTGGATACACCAAAAGCGAATATATGTTTGAAGCAAATAGCTGTGGTATTTTAAGTGCAATACATGAGCAAAGTGGCGATATTAACCAAGGTGTTGATAGAAAGAAAAAAGAAGAACAGGGTGCTGGCGATCAAGGTATGATGTTTGGTTATGCAACAAACGAAACAGAAAACTATATGCCTTTGGCATTAGATATGGCTCACACTATTTTATTAGAACTTGCTGCTGTTCGTAGAGAAAATAAGCAAATAAAATATTTACGCCCCGATGCTAAAAGCCAAGTAACGTTGGAGTACGATGATAACAATATGCCTTTACGTATTGATGCTATTGTTGTAAGTACACAGCATGATGATTTTGGTAAAGATGAAGTGATGTTAGCTAAAATTAAAAAGGATATTATAAATATTGTTATACCAAGAGTAA
>JANNWD010000581.1:0-1675 GCA_031408315.1 Bacteroidota bacterium | reverse complement strand
CGGTGGGCCTTTTGCGTTTCATCGCCTGTCCGAAATCGTCGCGTTGGTCGTTTCGGCGCTGGCAACTCCACCGGGCACAATTTATGGTTGAGACAGAATCGAATTTCCTAGCGAAATGGACATGCCGATAAAACTTGGGCTCGACGTCGAGTTGCATCAGATTGGGTTGATTGCACCTGCGGGCTATTCAGTCGGTCTTCATATCCGGTTTACGTCACCGCTGATGAGTTTTCGGACCTACGATCAGGGCTGGCTCGACTACTATACCGAGCGTGGGTATGTGTTGCGCGACCCGATGGTTGCCTGGGGTTTTTCGAGTGAAGGCTGTGTGCGGTGGAGTGACCCGATCCTCCTTGACCCGTTCAAGTTGTTTGACGAAGCGGCGCGGTTTGGCCTGCACTATGGTGCGACCGTCGCCTGTGGCCCGATCAAGTCGCGCACCATCGCGTCTTTTGCCCGTGCGGACAGGGAATTCAACGATCATGAACTTGCGACGCTGCGCAGCACGGTTCTGCGCCTGCATGACATGACCGAACCGCCCGAGCAGCTGACGGATGCGCAGATCGAGGCGTTGCGATGTATTGCGGGGGGCGACAGGTTTGCTGCTGCGGCAACCAAGCTCGGAATATCGGAAAGTGCGCTCAAGGCCCGAATTACCTCGGCGCGCATCCGGCTGATGGCGCGGACGACGGCGGAAGCCATCCAACGCGCCAAGGACTATCGGCTGATCTGACGGGCCGCCCTTCGCAGGTAAGACGACGATAAACCCTGCAAGGAGGCTGCTGCCATGCTGACCACGACCCTTTCTTTCGCCAATCTCCACAACCATGGCGAGTTGTTCGCCAATATGCTGCGCGCACGGCGCGAGTTGTTCATCGTCCACAACAAGTGGAACCTGCCTGAAGCTTTGGGCATGGAATACGACCAATACGACACTCCGGCCAGTCGCTGGGTCGTCGTGCATGACGAGGACGGCAAGGTTCTGGCTGGCAACCGTGTGACGCCGACCACGCATGGTTGCGGAATCTACAGCTACATGATCCGCGACGCGCAGCGCGGTCTTCTGGAGACGATCCCGGCCAACCTTCTGCATGACCCGGCACCGATGGTCGGGCATATCTGGGAAAGCTCGCGGCTTTTTGTCAGCCATGATGTGCCCGCCGCAGTCCGGCGCCGTGTCCACACCCAGCTGATCATGCAGCTTGGTGACACGGTGAGGAGCCTGGATGCCACGCATTGTTTGACGTTACTGTCGGCGACGTGGCCACGCTGGGCGGACCGGGTCGGGGTGAAGATGCGGGCGATGGGGCCGGTCCTTGTGATCGACGGGATCGAGAATCAGGTCGTCGAGATGGACTTTTCGGGCCCCCTGCACTGAAGGGAACTGGTTGCCGCGCCTCTCTTCCATTGTGGAAGAGGGGCGGGCTTCCAGTCGTCTTCCGCTTCCTGCCAAGGCCGCCTAAGGTGGTGGCATGGCCGACCTTTTCGACACGCCCGACAGGACGTCCCGCGACAGCGGGCCTCGACCGCTCGCTGACCGGTTGCGGCCGAAGTCTCTGGCTGAGGTGATCGGGCAGGACAAGGTCCTGTCACCGGACGGTCCCTTGGGGTCAATGCTGGCGGCGGGATCGTTGTCGTCCATTGTCCTTTGGGGTCCGCCGGGGGTCGGCAAGAC
>JANNWD010000580.1:0-4555 GCA_031408315.1 Bacteroidota bacterium | reverse complement strand
GCAATTTGTACCGCATATCAATATAAACTAACCAGAACTAAATTTATGAACATTAAAAAATTTGTTGCATTTACCATCATAGGAGTTTGTCCTTTTTTTGGTAAAGCACAGTTCAAAAAATATTCCAATGAATTTTTAAATATTGGTGCCGGTGCAAGGGGTTTAGGCATGGGAGGAGCACAAGTAGCAAGCACAAATGATGCTACTGCTGGTTATTGGAATCCTGCTGGATTAGTAGGAGTAAAAGATAATCCAAATGTAGGAATTATGCATGCCGAATATTTTTCGGGCATTGCAAAATATGATTATGCTTCTGCTGCTATTCCTATTAATAATAATAAACGTACGTTAGGTTTTTCATTACTTCGTTTTGCTGTGGATGAAATACCAAATACGTTGAATTTAGTGGAGCCTGATGGAAGTATTGATTACAATAAAATAAAAACTTTTTCTGTAGCTGATTATGCCTTTCTTTTTTCATTTGCACAAAACTTAAAAGTAACCGATAAAAAACGCATAAGCTTTGGGGCTAATGCAAAAGTTATTTATCGCAAAGTGGGCAGTTTTGCTAATGCTTGGGGCTTTGGCTTAGATGCTGGATTACAAATGCAAGGCAAACGTTGGAATTTGGGTTTGATGGCAAGAGATATTACTACAACATTTAACGCCTGGTCGTTTAAATTTACCGATGAGGAAAAAGAAAAATTATATTTAACTAAAAATGAAATCCCTATAAAATCAACCGAACTTACTTTGCCACGTTTAGTAATAGGGGGTGGATACAATTTTAAATTAGGGAAAAATTTAAATCTATTAACCGAGGCAAACATAAGTGTAACGTTTGATGGTAAACGAAATACTGTATTGAGTAGCGACCCTGTAAGTGCCGATCCAAATTTAGGTTTGGAGCTTTCTATTAAAGACGCTTTTTTTATAAGAGCAGGAGTCTCTAATTTACAAAAATCGATAGATGATGCAGATAGTACCAACCAAAAAAAGGTTTGGATATATCAACCCAGTTTGGGTGCAGGATTTAAAATTAAGAATTTAATGTTAGACTATGCTTTTACCAATTTAGCAAACCAAAACAATCCATTATATACCCATATTTTTTCTTTACGTTTAAATTTAGTTAAAAGAGAAAAACAAGGACAATAAAATTTTATAATAACTATTATGAAAAAATTAATACTAAGCATTATTGCTTTTTTGTTTACTACCACTGTAGCTTTTTCACAGCTTAACAATAGTTGGATAGATTATACTAAAACGTATTACAAGTTTCCACTTGCAAATGATACATTGTGTAGAATTAATCAATCTACTTTAGCAGCAGCAGGATTAAGTAATGTGCCTGCTCAAAATTTTCAACTGTGGCGTAATGGTAAACAAGTTCGTCTATATACATCTGTACCCACAGGTATTTTTGGTGCTAGTGACTATATTGAGTTTTGGGGAGAAATGAATGATGGTAAGCCAGATAAGGCTTTGTATAGAGATACTGCATATCAATTAAGTGATAAATATAGCCTAGAAACCGATACCGCTATTTATTTTTTAACAGTAAATACAGTAACAGCTTCAAACTTACGTTACACACAAAGCCCTAATGTAATTGCTGGTAATACACTACCTGTTACACCTTATTTTATGCGTAAAATAGAGCAACATTATCGTAATACTATTAATAAAGGATATGCTGCGGTAATTGGCGAATATGTTTTTTCATCGTCCTACGATAGTGGCGAAGGATGGAGTAGCAATGGTATTGGGCCAGGTGCACCGCTTACAAAAGACTTAACCGGTTTAAATAGATATGCAGCAGGACCTCCAAATAGTGTAACTTTTACAGTGGGTGCCTCAGGATATACTTTATACGCAAGAGATTTAGTATGTAGCTTTTACAACACTATAGTATTACAAAGCCCTATGCCTTTTTTCAATTATGTAAAAGACACTGTTAGGAATTTACCTTTATCCTTGCTTGCAAGCCCTACCAATTTACCCGTAAGAATAGGTAGTAATGCAACAAATGCTAACGACGGAATGGTTGCAAGTAATTTTTCTGTTACTTATCCAGCAACATTTAATTTTAACAACGAAAAGAATTTTTATTTTGAATTAGGAGCAAGTGCCACTGGCAATTATTTAAAAATTGCCAACTTCAATCATAATGGCCAACAACCCATTTTATATGATTATACAAGTGGTAAAAGATATTTTGGCGATATAAGTATAGTTGATACTGTACAATTTGTTTTACCAAGCTCTACCGAGCCAATAAGACGCTTTAATTTAATGAGCCAAACAACTAGTAATGTTAGTACTATTACAGCTTTAACAACTAAAACGTTTACTGATTATAATACGGCAACAAACCGTGGCGATTATATAATTATTAGTAACCCTGTATTGTATAATAATGGTTCTGGCGTTAATAATGTTGATTTATACAAACAATACAGAAGCTCAATTACTGGTGGTGGATATAACGCAAAAGTGTACGATATTAACGAACTAACTGATCAATTTGCATTTGGTATTAAAAAACATCCAGCCGCTATTAGAGATTTTGTACGTTTTATGGATCAACAATATCCGGTAAAGCCTAAATATATTTTTATTATTGGTAGAGGAATGGGCTACTCAGATTATACAATAAATCAAAAAGACACTGTATCGGATAAAATAGATTTGGTACAATCATTCGGATGGCCAGCCTCCGATATTTTATTAGTAGCTCAGCCGGGCACTCAAATACCCATTACGCCTGTAGGAAGATTAGGAGCAATAAATGGAAATGAAGTAGGTATTTATTTGAACAAGATAAAAGAATACGAATTAGTACAAAATTCTACAGACCAAACAATAAATGCAAAAGGTTGGATGAAGAATTTATTATTTACAGCTGGTGGTGCAGATAGCCTAGAAACTATTGATTTTGTAGGTTATTTGCAAAATTATAAAAGGATGTTAGAAGATACTTTGTATGGAGGTTCAGGCCCTATAATAGCAAAATCTTCAAGTGCTGCAATTGAGCAGCAACAAAGCCAACAAATTGAGCAGTTAATGAATGCTGGTATTGGGTATGTAAAATATTTTGGTCATTCCTCTGCAAATGATTTAGCCATTAACCTAAATTTTCCAGAAAATTATACCAACATTGGTAAGTATCCATTTATGCATGTAAGTGGTTGTACAGTTGGTAATTTTTACACATTTAATAAATTACGTCAATCAGGCTACAGTGCAATGTCTCTTTCAGAAAAATATATGTTTTTGCCAAATAAAGGTAGCATTGCTTTTTTAGGGAGTACACATTGGGGGATTGCTCCATTTCTTAATTTTTATAATCAAACGCTAATTAATAATATTGCTAACCCAATGTATGGTAATACAATTGGTAATCAAATAAAGCAAACCATTGCAAGCTTAGGAAGTAACCCTAATAATTTAGATTACTATACAAAAGTGCATTTAGAGGAAATTAATTTACATGGAGATCCTGCACTTACTATTAGTAATTTTAAAAAACCAGATTATGTAATTGAAGATCAATTGGTAAAATTAAATCCTAATATTATAACCGTTGCCGATAATAGTTTTACAATAGATATTAAAATGAGAAATATTGGAAGAGCAATTGGCGATTCTATAAGAGTTACGGTAAAACATAAGCATCCCGATAATACCGAAACAGTTTTATACAATAGAGTAATCCCTTCCATTAAATTTATCGATTCAGCTTTCCTTACAGTAGTAATTAACCCACTTGTAGATAAGGGATTGAACAAGTTGATTATTACTTTAGATGATGGTAACCGTATTGATGAAATTTCAGAAAATAACAATGTATTAATAAAAGAGTTTTACATTTTTGAAGATGAATTAAGGCCAGTATCGCCAACTAATTATTCAATTATTAACCAACAAAATGTTACATACTATGCAAATACAGCTAATCCATTAGGAGCGTTTAGGCAATATGTAATGGAAATAGATACAACAGAAAATTTTAATTCATCATTCAAAAAAGTATATAATAATAGTGGAATAGGCGGTGTAATTGAGTTTAAACCTAGTAATGTAACCTTTGTGGATAGTATGGTTTATTATTGGAGGGTTGCAGTTGTACCAATAAATAATGCTAACTATATCTGGAATAAATTTTCATTTGTTTATTTAGCAAATAGTACAACAGGATTTAATCAATCGCATTATTATCAATTTAAAAAGAATATCTATCAAGATATAGTTTTAGATAATGACAGACAATTTAAATACACTCCAAAAATTATAAATTTTGCTGTAAGAAACACTATATTTCCGCAGGGGTCAAACCAAGTATCCGATTTCTCCCTTATAAAAGAAGGAACTAGTTTACAAAATGGGTTTTATGTTCCCTTCTCAAATAATTTTGAGGTGTTACGTTTTTATGTAATAGACAGTATCAGCACAAATCCTTGGTATAATATAGATAATGGTACTACTGGGCAGTATGGTAGCGTACGGCCAGTACCTTTAGGCGGTAATGCAAAACCAGGGTGTTTTCAAT
>JANNWD010000579.1:0-9714 GCA_031408315.1 Bacteroidota bacterium | reverse complement strand
AACATTTTTTGCAAAACCTGTTTTTGGTTTAATTTCTTTTGGATTACTATTGGCTTTCTTTTTTGCTAGTAATGCTATGATGGGTATTATGCGTTCGTTCAATAAAAATTATATTGGTTTTCAAAAACGCAAAGGCTTACACGATAGATGGGTTGCCATACGTTTAACTACACTTATTTTTGGGTTGGTTTTAGCTTGCTTAATTTTATTACTTACACAAGGTGTAGTATTAAAATGGATTGGTGTAAAAAATGCTGGTTGGAGAGAAGCTATTGGCTATATACGTTGGGTTTTTATTGTTGCTTTGGTATTTTATTCTATTGGCTTTATTTATCGCTTTGCCCCAGCCGTTCAAAAAAAATGGAAGCTAATTTCTCCTGGCACAATTGTGGCAACTTTTTTATGCATTTTAGCCACACTAGGCTTTTCGTATTTTGTAAATAATTTTGGAAGATACAATGCACTTTACGGCTCCATAGGCACCATTATTGTTTTAATGGCTCTTATTTTTATTAATTCGTTAGTGTTACTAATTGGTTTCGAATTAAATGTGAGCATTAAGTCTATAAAAACAATGGCAGAAATTAGAGAAGAAGAAGAAAAGAAGGAAGTACTAAGCTAAATACTTAGTAAAAACCCTGTGCATAACATACAGCACATCAAAACAATAAGGTTTAAAAATTGTCGTTTGCAAAATATATTGTGTTACTCTTACACATTATATTTAACTTAAATCCAATTTGTTATGAAGCTTAACCTCTACGCTTATCTTTTATTTTTTACGGCTATTACAGTTGTTAGCTGTGAAAAAAATCAAGATCAAGCATTTCAAAATCCAACTACGACTACATCTGTAAACAGCCAAAACATCAGTACTATTCAAGGACGAACTGTTGAAGGAGTAGAATGCCCAGCCACGACTACTCAACTTACGGCAGGGCAATTTTATAATGCCGGTAATGTAACGGTTACAAACGATGACGATTTTATTTATGTAACATACACAACAGCCAATGGCTATTTACTTACCCAAACTCACTTGTATGTAGGCGGTTGTAATGCAATTCCCATTAATAACCAAGGAAACCCTGTTCCAGGTCAATTCCCTTACAAAATCACACATAATTTCGATACAAGCTACACTTATCAAATTCCAATTGCTAAAATTGCGGCAGGAAGTTGCGGATGTATAGCAGCCCATTCAGTAGTTGTAAAACTTAATGAAGCCGGACAAGTAATTGACGAACAAACAGCTTGGGGAAATGGTGTACGGATCTATCCGACAGGTAACTGGGGTATGAAGTTTAGTTATTGCAGTTGTATTTTATAACAAAAAAAATAGTAGAAGCCCAATGTACAAACGTTGGGCTTTTTTTATTTTATAAGTGGTTAACGTTTTAGGTTATTATTTTTTACTTTTATAAAAACTATTACACATGAAAAGGATATTCATAATTGTTGCTATTTTTTGTGCATTTTTTGCAATGGCATTTACTTTTGGCGATACATTAAAAATTGGCGATAGTATGCCAAATGCAGAAAGTAAAATGCTAGATGTTTCCGGTAAAGAAATTAGCTTGAAAGAAGCTAATGGCGAAAATGGTTTGCTTGTAATGTTTAGCTGCAACACTTGCCCTTATGTGGTAAAAAATCAACAACGTACCATTGCTATTTGCGATTATGCTAAAAAAATGAATATGGGTGTAATTGTGTTAAATAGTAATGAAGCAAAAAGAGGTGATGATGATAGTTTTGATGCGATGAAAAAATATTATGCCGACCAAAAGTATAATTGGTATTATGCCCTAGATAAAGAAAACGCTATCGCCGATGCTTTTGGTGCAAATAGAACACCAGAGTGTTTTCTATTTAATAAAGATTCAAAATTAGTTTATCATGGTGCAATAGATGATAATGCAAGTGATGCAGACAATGTAACTCGTAATCATTTAAGAGAAGCCATTAAAGAAGTAGTTAGTGGTAAAGAAGTTTCGGTAAAAGAAAGCAGAAGCGTAGGATGTACTATTAAACGTAAATCATAACTATTATAAAGCTTTTTTAAGTGCTTCTTCAAATTGATGGGGTGTAAACTGTTGTTCATAAAACTGTTTATACCCTTTTTTATTATGTATAATTATTGTTGCTGGTATTGCTCCACTCCACTTTTCATGTACCACAGGGCAAAAAGTATCGGCATTGGTTTCGTTTAACCATATAACAGTAGATATAATTTTATTCTTTTTTAAAAATATTTTTAATTTTTTTGGATAAAAAGATTTTACATCTAAACTTACAAAAACAAGTTTTACTTTTTGGGTAGCGTATTTTTTACTTATACTTTGCAGATAAGGCATTTCTTCAATACAAGGTTTACAAAAAGTACTCCAAAAATTTATCACATACGTGGTGTCGTTATTTTTGGAATAGTAATTTACTAAATCATGTATTTTTAAATTAGGGATGTTTTGCCCAATTGTATAAATATTTATAAAAACTAAACAAGAAATTATTAAAAAATATTTCATGTATAAATTTAATACTAAAATTATTAAATAATACTTCAGAGGAAATATTTTAAATTAATTCTTAATTAACTTTCGAACAACTTCGCCACTCTCTGTTTTTATTTTAAATAAATAAGTACCCGTTGGAAAATTTTTATTTAGATAAATTTTATTGCCTACAACAGTAGAAGTAGTAAATATTAAATTACCAGCCGTATTAAAAACACTTACATATTTAATAGCCGATGATGAGTATACAGAAACATAATTTGTAAATGGATTTGGTCCTACTGTTATGGTTGTATTATTTTTATCTATTTGAACTTTAGCTACATCACTATATTTAAATCTTGCTGCATTATCAATAATTCGTAATCGGTAGTATAAAGTAGTAGCCGTTGTGTTTAGTAGTGCATTTCTATCTACAAAACTATATATATTACGGGCATTATTTTGTGCTGCAATTGTTGAAATGGGTGTAAAGATTTGCCCATCTACACTTTTTTCTATAATGTAATTGTTTATATCTTTTTCATCGTTAGTAAGCCAATTAAGGTTTACATCATTTGCATTTTTTGCTGCAGAAAAATTTATAAGTTTAACAGCTAATGCAATATTTATAGCACCCACTATTTCAAAATCATCTATTGCAACACCAGAAGCTACAAGCCCCCCATCCGATTTAAAACGTATTCTAAAAGCAACGCTACGATTACCGCCTAAAAATGTCATATCGTAAGAGTATAAAGTAAATGTTGTGGCATTACCTGAAAAATAAGCTTGGTTTATAGGAAACGACTCTCCAGCAGCATTTGCAAAATTGTACCACCCAGCTTGAACAGTTGTTCCCAATGGTAACCAATTTCGTCCAGAGTCTAATGTGTATTCAACTCTAAATCCATCAAATCCTGCTTCTGTACTCCGTTTACTTTGAAAACGCATTGTGTAACCACCTAATGCTGTAAAATTATAATTGGGTGTCATTAAGCTAGCATCTGTATTATTTAAATAATTACCTGTTAAACCAGTTACCCAAGCATTTGAAGCACTAACAAATCCATTTTTACCAGCAACTGCCGATGTACCTCTTTCCCAAGGTGTACCTGCGGTGTTATCTACTCCAAAATCTAAAGTATTAGTTTCAAAATTACCGCCACTTGCTATTGCATAAGGCGTTCCTTTATTGGGTAAAATATGTATAAATAAATTTTTTGTTATGGTAGATGCTCCACTGTTTATAGTAAGTGTTACATTATATTTACCAGCAGCATTATATATATGGCTTGGGTTTTCTGTTATTGCTGTACCAGCATCTCCAAAATTCCAACTCCATGATGTGCCGTTGTATGATGTGCTTGTAAAGTTTATTGGCACACCTCTATAACTTGTTACTCTATCTGTAGTAAATAATGCCGTTGGTGGTGCAAAAAAACTAGTCATAAATAACCCTCTGCCATGTGTAGCTGCTATCATTACTTTATCGGATTGTCGTAGCTGCAACATATCAACTCTTACATTAGCTAACCCACTATTACTAGTTCCCCACACTGTAGTTCCGCCATTTAAATTATCGGTAGTCCACACCCCTAGCTCAGTTGCTAGTACAGCTTGGTCGTTATTATTTGGATTAAACAAAGCCCAGCGTATAGGCATATCAGGTAGGTTTCCTTCTACGCTTGTCCAACTTGTGCCACCATCAATACTTTCCCAAACGCTATTAATGCCATAATTAGAGTATGTAACTAATAGATGGTTATCATTACCTGTTTGTACTTCAATACAACTTACATACCCTCCCACTGGTAAGCCTGTACTAATATTTGTTTCGGTTGGTACAGCTGTATTTGCATTATCAACTCTTACTACCCTTCCATTATTTAATCCAAAAAATACTTTATGATTTGTATTTGGAGAAACCTTAATAGCAGAGACCTCTCCACCACCAAATGCAGCAATACTAACTGCAGTAAATGTGCTTCCGGTTTGTGGATCATCCCAACGTCGATATGAGCCTACAGCATCATTCATGTATAACAAATTGTTGGCATCATCGTAATCTGTTGGGCTAATAAAATCTCCGCCAGTTGTTCCTATACTAGTCCAAGTACTGCCAGAGTTTGTGGACCTATAAAAATTATTAAATACATAAGATGTAAACTGAAATTGAGGTTGATTTTGATCTATATGTACATAAGCACCATCACCTCCTGTAACTTCTGTTGTGTTTTGTACAACATCTTGTGTAAATTGATGGCTACCATTATCTTGTGCACCTGCTAAAAAATAATTAGTTACTGCGGTAGGGTGAATAGCACAAGAATAAAATTGTGCTGTTATATAGTTTGTTCCTTTATCGGTTAAAGTAGGCACTGCATTACTAGCGTTTGTACTTCTATAAATTCCTCCATCATTGGCAAAATAAGCTATAGTAGAACTACCAGGTTGAAATAAAATATAATGCTGATCGGCATGTACATTTTGAAAACCAAATCCACCATACCAATGCGTTATTTGGCTCCAAGTAGCACATCCATCAAACGATTTAAAAATATCTATCCCTCCTACAAAAACTACATCTCTGTTATTTGGGTCAACAGCAATAGTTAAATCGTACCATGCTTGACCACGGGAAAAATCTGTATTAGGAATTCCTGTATCAGCATCATCTGGCTCAGTTTGAGTCGTCCAATTTAAACCTCCGTCAATACTTTTTATTATTCCATTAACTACATATTCATTAGAAAATAATGCGTATAAATAATTAGCATCATTTGGTGCACAAGCTACTTCAATTCTATCACCTGTTATTGGTAATGTTAGTGCAGAAGCAAAAGAGGCACCCCCATTTGTTGATTTATGAATAGAGCCAACTAGTCCACTAAAATTACCAAGCGTAGCAAAAATATTTCCATTTGCATCAATATCTATATCGCAACATCTATTTGAATTTGCGCCAGTAATACTTAAACCTGTGCCTAATACTTTTGTAAAACTAGTTCCCCCATTGGTAGAACGTCTTAATCCTGTAGTTGTTGCAACCATAACAACTCCTGTAGAGTTCACAATCATACGTTGACAACTAAAAAAATTACTATTATTTGTTGCTGATAATTGAGACCATGTAACACCACTATTTATGCTTTTCCATACGCCTAAACCATTAATACCATCTACATTAAAATATCCAGTTTCGCCAGTACAAAAATACATAATAGTAGGGTTGCTGGGGTCTTGAACAATCGAGGTAATGGCTAAATTACCTAAAAAATCATCTACAGGTGCCCAAGCCGGTTCTGTTGCTGTTATGTTTGTTGTTTTCCACAAACCACCGCCTACACTCCCTACCCACACTGTGTTTCCAGTAGCATCGTTGGCATCTACCAACATTGTTCTAGATCTGCCTCCTTGATTTTTTGGACCAAGTTGTCGCCAATTTATTCCTGCAATTGCTGCATTGGTTTGCGATTGTATTAATTGATCTTTAAACTCTTTTGCTGCTAATAAACGATCGGTAGGTACATAACCCAATGATGGGTCTTTCATCATTTCCAAGTCTCTTTCTTGTCGTTCTTTTTGCCCTTCTCTTTCCTTAGTAAGCTTATTTTTTGATACGTTTGAGTTACAAGCAAACAAAGTTGCAGTTATAAGGCATAACATTACTTTGTTTAAAGATTTGGACTTTAAAAAAAAATTAGGCATAAGTTTTTATTTGCAATATTATAGCATTGATTTCTATATTAATAACGTAAGAAATTAACAGATGTTGTCAACTTGTAACTTATTTTATTAACAAAAATTCCAAGAAACGCTACCCTGTTGTTTTACAATATCTTACAAGAAAAATTTATACTGTTTGATTTAAAAATAATGGCAACCCACTTTTCCAATCGCCATCTAAATACAATTCAAACGAATACCTACCAGCTTTTGTAAATTGTAATTGGGCAAAATTAGCCACAATATTGATGGTAACTATTTGCCCATTTGGTGGTGTTTGAATATTCATATTACCCTCTATTGGCTGTATAATTTCTTTTCCATCGCTATCAATTAAACGAAGCTTAAACGTATGTTCCCCAACTTCTTTATTAGAAAAACGAAGCCTACAAGCTACAGAACAAGCAGGGTGTTGTGTAGGAAATTGCTTAGCATTTATACTATCAAAAGTACCTACAATAGTAAGTTTAGACTGATTGTCTTGTGCAAAATCGCAAAGGGTAAATATTTCTATTTCCATTTTTATTATTTGTTTTTAATTATTTTATAAAGTTATATAAATAATTAAAAGGGATAAAATAAAAAAGCCACTAAACTTTTACATTGAGTGGCACTAAAAATAAACTCTATTCTATTGCTTGATTATTCTTTGTTGTAGAACTTTACCTTGGTAATTGGCTGTAATAATGTACATGCCAGCTGGTAAATTATTTGTATTAATTGTTTGCTTTTGTAAGCTATTATTTGTTTGAATAGTTTTAAGAACAACTCCTGTTGCATTAATTAATTGATAAATTATTTTTTGTTTTACCCAACTATCTGGTATGGTAATATTTACCTCGTTTATTACTGGATTGGGATAAGTATTAATTTTTAAGGACTCATCTTGTTTTGTATCCATTTTTACAGATCGTATTTCTGTTACTGTTGTTTTACCGTCAAAATCCATTGAACGTATACGGTAATAAGCTACAGTATAATTATTGTTGAGATTATCGGTAAGCTCATAGATTGAACTAATACCGTTTGCACCTCTACTAAAAACTATGGCAGCGTTAGTAAATGTTTTACCATCAAAACTTTTTTCAACAATAAAACGGTCAACATTTATTTCATTTGCTGTAGTCCATTTTAAATCTACTTTATCATTTTTTAATAATGCTGTAAAACTGGTAAATTTTATAGGCAATATGCTTCCTGGTTTAAATCCTGCATCAAAACTATGATTCCACTGCCCCATTGGTACATTTATACTTGATATTACTCCGTTAATTGGGTCACTATCATTATCATCGTCAGCCCCCATATTGCTTAATGTAGGTATATAACCGATAGGTGCTCCAAATACAACTTTGTAATCGTTTACACCATAATACCCCATAGGATCATAAAAAGAATATTTTCCTTGAGCATCTGTAGTAGTAGTTTCTAAAGTATTTCCAATAGCATCTTTTAAAGTAACAGTCACATTTGGCAAACCAGGTTCACCTACTTCATAAGTACCATTTCCATTATTATCTAACCAAACCATATCACCTAGACCATTTGCCTTCCATGTTCCAAAATTTAAAGTTTTGTTGGTATTAGTATTAGTTGCCCCAGTACCATCAGGCTCTGTACCTGGTGCTAATGTTATAGTTTGTGAGGTAACATTCATAGTGGCTAAGTTTTGTACAAAACCATTGTTATCATTAATAACATTATTATCTGGATGACCTCCATAAACAGTTGTTTTGTAGTGAGAATAACCAGCATCTAATTTTACAAAGTATTTACCTGCGGCTAAATTTGTAAACATATAATTACCCAAAGCATCGGTAGACAAATAAAGTGTAGTAAAACCTGCATCGGCTATGCCGTCCTCATCATTATCTTGGTAAAGACTAACACCATACCATTGTGTAACTGGCTCATTTGATTCCTTAACTCCATTATCGTTAAAATCCCACCAAACTTGACCACCAAGATTAACATTTTGTGCATTAGCACTTGAAATAAATAGAGAAAGTACGGTTATAAGGCAAATAGTAATTGCTTTCATTGTATTACATTTAGTTTAAGAAAAACTGAAAAATTGTTTTTGAACTTAACCTAAGAATACATCGTAAACCTTTTTAACTGGGAAACTTTAGCTGATTTGCCAAAGATTGTGAAGTTATCTTCTTATACTGGTTTCGGTGATTTCTTTAGGATTCGTTCGATTGTGATGTAAAAGTACTATGCGTATTTTTAATACGCAACTTTTTTGGGGTATTTTTACAAAATAAATAGTAATTTCCGCAATTTAATAATTTTTTAAATTGATAATCAATTATTTAATTAATTAAATATTTTAAGAAAATTATTGAAATACCTCAGATAAAATGTAAATAAATGCTAAAAAAGAGGATTTTAATGAGAATTTATTATGCACTTCCCCAAAAAATAAATTTACTAATGGTTAATAAACAAGCAATTTTACTATACATTAGCATACAGCCAGTAAAATCACGTAGTTAGATAAGTTTATGTTTATTGGAATTGAGTATTAGCATAATTGCTCTATTATATAGTTATGGTCATTAATTTCTAAATTTTGCCCAATGGTTAATCCAATTAGTTTTTTTGCAAGTGGTGATTGTGGGGATATTGCCATAACTATATTAGTATCTACATTTATTTTGCCTAACGATGTACATATATAAAAATATCCTCTATTTGTTTTTATTAAACTCCCTGATAATACAGTATTGGCAATTATAGTTGGATTAATTTTTTGTAACGCATTTTTTTGCTCCACCATTTCGGCTAGTTGGGTACGTTTATTTGCTTGCTCTATTTGTAACATAGCAAGTGCAGTTTCATGTTTATCGCCTGCAGTACTTTTAGTTTCGTTTGATCCAATTTCTTTTAACTCGGCTAATACATTTTGCACCAAATTAATTTTTTCATTAATTAGGGTAAGATATTGATTGTGTATTTTTTGTTTAAGTGTCATTTGTACTG
This sequence comes from Bacteroidota bacterium, assembly GCA_031408315.1. Lineage (GTDB taxonomy): Bacteria > Bacteroidota > Bacteroidia > Chitinophagales > Chitinophagaceae > Ferruginibacter. The sequence goes on along the minus strand of JANNWD010000579.1, from coordinate 508 downwards.
TAATATAAAATAAATGGGTAATAGCAGTTTGCCATTACCCATTTTAAACTTTATTTTTCTACTTAATATTTCGGTTTTACACCCATATTGTAAAACATAAAACTCCATTTATCAGTATGCTCTTCTATTATTTGTTGTGTACTCCTACCAGCACCATGTCCGGCTTTAGTTTCTATTCGAATTAAAACTGGGTTTGTACCTTTTTGATTTTGCTGCATATTGGCAGCAAATTTAAAAGAGTGTGCAGGCACTACTCTATCATCATGATCGGCAGTAGTAATCATAGTTGCAGGATAAGCTGCGGCTTTTACATTATGCACTGGAGAGTAATTTAATAAGTACTGAAACATTTCTTTACTATCTGCACTTGTTCCGTAATCGTAACTCCAACCAGCACCTGCCGTAAATTTATGATAACGCAACATATCCATTACACCCACTGCAGGAAAAGCTACTTTGCATAAATCTGGTTTTTGTGTAATACAAGCACCAACTAATAAGCCTCCAT
>JANNWD010000578.1:0-8119 GCA_031408315.1 Bacteroidota bacterium | reverse complement strand
TCATCATTACCAAATTCTGGAATACTCATTAACTCCTTGCTTACAGCCATTGCAGGCCCCATTAAATCTATCTTACCCTTCATGGCTCTTTTCAAAATCATATCTACCGTAAGCAATCGGTTTATTTCGTTTGTACCTTCATAAATACGGTTAATACGGCTATCTCTGTATGCTCTACTAATTTCATATTCATCGCTAAAACCGTTACCGCCATGTACTTGTACACCTTCATCCACCACATAATCCAACACCTCACTACCATGTACTTTTAAAATAGCACATTCTACAGCATACTCCTCGGCAGCACCTAATAAAGCTTCGTTAAAGGGTTTACCAGCATTTTGCAGTTCTGTTTCTTTATCATCAATCCATTTTGCGGTACGGTACAAGGCACTTTCGCTAATAAAAATACGAGTTGCCATTTCTGCCAACTTATATTTTATTGCACCAAAATTTGCAATAGCGGTTTTAAATTGTTCTCTAGTTTTTGCGTAAGTAACGGTTTCGTTCAATGCCATTTTAGCACCACCTAATGCAGCAGCACAAAGTTTTAAACGACCAATATTTAAAATGTTAAACGCTATAATATGTCCTTTACCAATTTCGCCTAATAGGTTTTCGGATGGTACTTTACAATCTTGAAAATACAATTGCACCGTTGATGAACCTTTAATACCCATTTTATGTTCCTCTGGCCCTTGTGTAAATCCCTCTGTTCCTTTTTCTATAATAAAGCAGCTAAACTTATCGCCATCAATTTTTGCAAATACAGTAAATACATCGGCAAAGCCACCATTGGTTATCCAACATTTTTGCCCGTTTAAAATATAATGCTTTCCATCTTCGGTAAGTTTTGCTGTAGTTTTTGCACCCAATGCATCGCTACCACTATTCGGCTCTGTTAGTCCGTAAGCACCTTTCCATTCACCACTTGCTAATTTTGGAATAAATTTTTCTTTTTGAGCATCTGTACCAAAATATAAAATAGGTAATGTACCGATACCGGTATGTGCAGCAATGGCCACACTAAAACTGTAACCGCCGCCAAGACCTTCGTTTACTAATGTACTTGTAATAAAATCTTTACCTAATCCGCCATAATTTTCTGGAATGCTAGAGCCTAGCAAACCTTGCTCACCAGCTTTTTGCATAAGGCCTGCTACTAAACCTGGCTCCATTTTATCAATTCTATCACTTATGGGTAAAACCTCGGTGTTTAAAAATTGTAAACACATATCTTTTACCATTATTTGCTCCTCATTAAAATCTTCGGGAGTAAAGGTTTCAAAAGCATTACTTTCTTTAATTAACCATTCGCCTCCTTTAAGTGGCGTAATTGTAGATGTTGATGTGCTCATTTTATTATTTATTTTAAATTATCGTAAACTACTTGTAATACCTCTTTGGCAATTTCAATTTGCCCGTTGGTAACACCTACTAGGGCTTCATTTAATGTTTGATTGGCCAATTCCATGGTTTGCTCTTGCAAGGGCAATGCTGCAGGAGCTAAATAAATCATATTAATTCGTCTATCGCTTTTGCTAGCTACTCTTTTTACCAATTTCAATTTTTCTAAATTATCTACTAGTCTTGTAATACTGGGCTTATCTCTAAATGTAGCATCGCCAAGTTGTTGTTGGCTAAGCCCATCTTGCTTCCATAAATGGTATAATACACTCCACTGTTCAATCGTAATATCAACACCGTTTTGCTTGAAGTTTTTTTGTAATCTTCTGGCAATGGCAGTACTGGCTTTACCTGTAATAAAGCTGTATAATTCCCCTCGTTTAAATTGGTTGTTTGGCATATAGTTGTTTATGCAACTACCGTAAAGATAATAATTATTTTTAATTGCAAAATTTTATTTTTGTGTTATCGACATTTGTATTTCATGGCATCATCGTTGTGTCACTCACTTATGCCGAATATCAATATGCAGCAGGCTTTACTCATCATTTGTTTGTTATTATTTATCAGTTATGCTGCTATAATCATTTATTATACAATCAGTTGGCTGAGTTTGCCCAATTGGCAATTGGCAATTGAAAATAGGCAAATGGCAACTACACAATTAAGTGTAATTATTCCTGCCCGTAACGAGGAAGACAATATTGCCGCTTGTATTATATCTACCATAAACCAATCTTATCCAAAAAATTTATACGAAATAATTGTGGTAGATGATCACTCAACAGATGCAACAGCCAATATTGTCAATGCTTTTAATCAACCAAATATTAAATGTATTGCCTTGCAAGATTTTATTGGCACTGAAAAAAACAGTTATAAAAAGAAAGGGATAGAAGTAGGCATTTCACAAGCTAAAGGAGAATTAATTATAACTACCGATGCCGATTGTATAGCACTACCAAATTGGTTACAAACTATTGCCGCATTTTACGAAGAGAAAAAGCCAGATTTAATTGTAATGCCAGTTTCCATTCTCCCTTCTCCCTTTGGAGAAGGGTTGGGGATGAGGTGGTTTATTGAAATTTTTCAAGCATTAGATTTTATGACCCTGCAAGGCATTACAGGTGCCGCTGTACATAAAAAAATACATAGCATGTGCAATGGCGCTAATTTAGCATACACAAAAAAAGCATTTACTGCCGTAAATGGCTTTGCTGGTATTAATAACATTGCCAGTGGCGATGATATGCTTTTAATGCATAAAATTTATACCCAAAATAAAAGTGGAATTGTGTATTTAAAAAGTAAGGATGTTATTGTACAAACTGCACCAGTACATAGTGTTGCAGCATTTTTTAACCAACGCATACGCTGGGCAAGCAAAGCAGATAAGTACGATGATAAAAGAATGCTGCCTGTGTTGGTGGTGGTTTATTTTTTTAATTTAATGCTTTTGGTTTTACCATTCATAGGCATAATGCATAATGCTCAATTTTCAATTTTCAATTTTCAATTTTCAATTATTGGTTTATGGTTATGGTTATTACTTTTTAAAATTGCTATTGAAATTGTGTTTCTCATTCCAGTTGCAAAGTTTTTCAATAAGCAATCGTTGCTATTTATATTTCCGATTATGCAGCCGTTTCATATAATTTATAACGTAATTGCTGGCTGGCTGGGTAAGTTTGGCAGCTATAGTTGGAAGGGGAGAATGGTTAAGTAAATATAAATTCATATTTTTAATTATGATAGATGTAAATCAATTTATAGAAATAAATAATAATATACGATTTGGAAAAGCCACCATAAAAGGCACTAGAATTACAGTAGTTGATATTTTAAATTGGTTATCTGAAGAAATGAAGATTAATGATATAATTACCGATTTCCCTCAGTTAAATAAAGAACAGATATTGGCTTGTTTAAAATATGCAGCTTCAAAAAATATTTATTTACAAAGAAGTTAATGCAACAATCATTTTCCTTTACACAACAAACCTATAAACGCCTTAAAAAAAATAAAGGTGCTATGTTTGGTTTGTGCATAATTTTCATTGCCATTTTTGTTGCTTTGTTCGGTTATTTAATTGCACCAGATAATTCTCCAAATGCAGATTTGCAAACCGTAGAAATTCAAGCAAAAAAATTAGGGTACAGGCAGCAGTTTTTAAAAATTTATGATGATAAAAACACAGTAAAAACAAATTGGTTTAATACGTTAGTTAGCGGCAAAAAAAATAATTTTCGTTTAATTCCTATAAGTGGATATAACATCGAAAACGATAGCCTTTTGATAAATAAATTTATTGATGATGATACTTCAGTTATTCAATATTTTTCTATTAATTCATTAACTAATAATCAACCCAATCATCTTACCCAAAAAAATATTGTTACAAAAAAATATTGGCTAGGTACCGATAAATTTGGTAGAGATATTATAAGTAGATTAATTATTGGTACAAGAGTTAGTTTGGCTGTAGGTTTAATTGCTGTGATAATTGCATTAAGCATTGGTATTATTTTAGGTGCAATGGCTGGCTATTTTAAAGGTAAAACAGATGCCGCAATTATGTGGCTAGTAAATGTTACTTGGAGTATTCCTACATTGCTTTTGGTTTTTGCCATTACTATGGCTTTAGGAAAAGGTTTTTGGCAAATATTTATTGCAGTAGGCTTAACCATGTGGGTACCCGTTGCAAGGCTTGTACGAGGGCAGGTGTTAGCCGTAAAAGAATTAGAATATATTACCGCAGCAAAAGCATTGGGCTTTACCAATGTTAGAATTATTTTACGCCACATTTTACCCAACATATTAGGGCCAATTTTAGTGTTAGCTGCCAGCACTTTTGCTACTGCAATAATTGTAGAAGCTGGTTTAAGTTTTTTAGGTATTGGTGTGCAGCCACCACAACCAAGTTGGGGTTTAATGATAAAAGAAAATTACAATTTTTTAATTACCAATAATCCATTGCTTGCATTAATACCTGGTTTTGCTATTATGCTTTTGGTATTGGCCTTTAATTTATTGGGTAACGGATTAAGAGATGCTGTTGATGTAAAGAGTCCCTCCTAACCTCCCAAGAGGGAAATGAATTACTGTATGATATAAAAAAAATTATGAAAATTACTGCTACGTTTATTGATGAAATTAGCCATGATATTCCTCACCAAAACTGGGGCTACCATGAGTGGGATGCCGATTTTAGCCACATGAAAATGGTTGGCATAGATACTGTGATTGTTATCCGTAGTGGTTATAAAAGATGGATTACTTATCCTAGCGATGTGTTGATGAAAGAAGAAGGTTGTTATAAACCACCAGTTGATTTAATTAAACTTTTTTTGGAGTTAGCCGATAAACACCACATGAATTTTTATTTTGGTTTATATGATAGTGGCAAGTATTGGTACAAGGGTGAGTTTCAAAAAGAGGTAGATATAAATAGAAAAGTAATTGATGAAGTTTGGGTAAAATATGGTCATCATAAAAGTTTTAAAGGTTGGTATATAACTCAAGAGGTTAGCCGAAGAGTTAAAGGTGTTATTGACTTATATGCACAACTAGGTAATCATTGTAAAGATGTAAGCAATAATTTACCAACGTTTATTTCGCCTTGGATTGATGGTAGCAAAGCGGTGAGTGCTGCTGGTGCAAACATTAGCAAAGATGAAGCGGTAAGTATAAAACAGCATGAGGAAGAATGGAGTGAAATTTTTGATGGTATAAAAAAATCAGTGGATGCAGTGGCTTTTCAAGATGGGCATGTGGAGTACCACGATTTACCAGCTTTTTTTGAAGTAAATAAACGCATGGCTGATAAATATGGTTTACAATGCTGGACCAATGCAGAAACATTTGACAGAGACATGCCTATAAAATTTTTACCTATAAAATTTGAAAAGCTACGGCTAAAATTAGAGGCAGCTCGTAAAGCTGGGTACGATAAGGCTATTACATTTGAATTCTCACATTTTATGAGTCCACAATCAAGTTATATTTCGGCGGCACATTTGTATGAGCGTTACAAGGAGTATGTGAAAACGTTGCCGAAGTAAATTATTTTACTTTACCATTAAAGTCAACATCTAAAAAAAATGGATTAGTTAATAATGTGTTCATGAGCATTGCAATTTGTTTTCGGGTTATTGCAACATTATCTCCTGGATATTTACCTAAAAAAAGCTTTTCCCAACCAGCTTTTTCATCATCGTTATTAATGGGTGATAAAGTAAGTGCTGTTTTTTTCTTTAAACAAATGGCATATTGTAATTTGGTAAACATATCACAAGCTTCCTTAACTTTTAGTGGTCGCATTATACTTGTATCGTACACTGGCAAGCAGGGAATAAAATTATTTATTGCATTTCTAAATTCACCATGCCCAATCGTACTATCCGGATAAAAATAAGTTTTATTTACCCATCCTTCACTTTTACCCACTCCTTTTAAAATACCTGTTGCACCAATCTTTTGTATGGCTTCCCAATACACATCATCGGTTTTTACATCTACATAAGGCATTACAAAACATTTTGCACTTAATAAAATTTGTTGCACTTCTCTTATAATGGCTTTACGAGGCTGTTTATCTTCTTTTACACAATAAGCAGCCAACGCCCCAGCAGCTTGACCTGTAAGCAATACCACAGGTTGTAAACGAGTAGTGCCATTAACAATATTACTTACGCTTATATTTTTTTCTGCTACAATTAGTCCATCTGTTTTTTGCGGTATTAAACTACCTAACGGAATATTATACGAATTAACAAACGTAAATTTTATTTTGGGTGCACTATCATTTTTGTGATGATGATGATCTACCGGGTAATCCCCTACAGATATTCCAGTGCGGTATAATGCCTCTGTTTGTTCGTAAGGTTTTACTAAATGACTATTATTTAATCGTACCAATCCTCTCAATCTTCTGCTTTCTCTGTTGTATGGTATTAGTGCTAATTTATCTGCTGTACTAAATTCATCATCCGCCAATCCTAAATTTTTATACCCTAACTCTTTTTGTATAAAATAAATAAACTGTAGTGTATGATTTTTTGCAGCCTCGTATTTTTTGTTTCTTGTGGCTACATCATCTTCCAAAACATTTAAATAATAATCATTACCACTGGCAGGCCAGTTTAGCATGTATTTATTATTTTTTATTTTTCCATAGTTCAGCATTTTTTGTGCAGTCCAAGGTGCTGCAATTGAATCACCATTAAATTTTGATGTACAACTTTTAAAAAACTTAGTAGAATCGTAACCTGCTGGTCGTAGTACAGTTTTATCCGCCTCTACACCGTAATCCTTTAGTATAGCCGCCCAAGTTAAGTCTTGTATACTATTGTTTTTACCTGGTGCAAAATCTTCTTTGCTATAGGCAGCATCTTCCATACCAAGATCGTAGGCTGTATTGCTCAATGCCATTACATCTCCAAGCTCAGTAGCATCAATACAAATTTTACATGTTATGGTAATTATTTTACCATCGTCATTAATAAATGTTGCCCCAACAATTTTATTTTTTTCTTTATTTATTTTTAGCAGCTGATTTTTAAAAAATACAGATAAATATTTTTCTTCGGTTTTGCAAAATGCTTTAAAAATACTGTCGCCAACATGTGGCTCAAATAAGGTATTACTTACCCAACCAGTTGCTAAATTTTTTGTATTGTAATGTTTGTAAAGGGCTTGTCTAAACTCTTCCCACAAACCACTTGGCAAATTATGATTACCATCTGTAGCACTTACACCAGCAGCAGTAAGCATACCGCCCAACCAAGTAGTGGGCTCTACAATAATTGTTTTTACTTTTTGCCTGGCACTTTGTATACCAGCTGCTACGCCACCAGTGCCACCTCCAATTATCAATACATCTGTATTTATAACCTGTGCATTGATAGAAGTAAGGTTTGAAAAAAATATTATAATAAAAAATAAACGCACTTTATTAATTTTATATACCTCTGGCTACTTGTACATTTCTACTAAACCCTTCTTCTAACGAAATAAATGTTTCGGTACGTTCAATTCCTTTTATTTTTTGTAACTCATCATGCAATACAAAACGTAGTTGATTAATATCTTTACAAACAATTTCTATAAACATACTGTAGTTACCCGTTATATAATTCAATCGAATTATTTCGGGAATTTGCATTAGATCTTTTGCAACACTATCGTATAAGCTACTTTTTTCTAAATAAATTCCTACGAATGCAGTAATATCATATCCCAATTGTTTAATATCAACATTTAGTTTTGTACCTTTAACAATACCAAATTCTTGTAATTTTTTTATTCGGACATGAATAGTTCCGCCACTTACAAATAATTTTTTTCCTAAGTCGGCATACGATACCTCGGCGGTTTCCATCATTTCATGAATGATTTGTAGATCTAGTTTGTCCAAATTTAATTTTGCTGCCATATCAATAAATCAATTTAGTATTTATCAAATAATTTATACAAATATTTGAATAATTTCTATATTTTCCAAATTTATTATAAAAAATATTTAAAGTATTGCTATTTTCTATAGATTTGCAATACAACAGTTCTTAACCTTGTGGGGTGATGAAATTTTTGGCAGACATACCCTCTTGTCTCGAGGGTGGGGATAACAGGACAAACGAAACATAGAGCCGTTATTGTAGCAATACAGTATCGACCGGGGTCGACCACCGAACTTTGTGTTTTAGCTAACTG
>JANNWD010000577.1:0-1737 GCA_031408315.1 Bacteroidota bacterium | reverse complement strand
CTCCAGCATGCGTTCGACCAAGCCCAGGAGGTCCGCTTCTTTGAACGGCTTCTCGATGAAGTCCATCGCCCCTTTTTTCATGGTGGTCACCGCCATGGGCACATCGCCGTGGCCAGTGATGAAAACCACAGGCAGCGGGCTCTTGCGCTCAAGCAGGCGGTCCTGCAACTCCAGCCCACTCATGCCGTCCATGCGAATGTCAACAATCAAGCAGGCCACTTCACGCGGGTCGAAGCGAGAGAGAAACGACTCGGCGGAATCAAAGCACTTGACGCGGTAGTCCTTGCCTTCGAGCAACCATTGCAGCGAGTCGCGCACAGCCTCGTCGTCGTCGACGACATAGACGGTGCCTTTTTTCGGGATGAGGCTCATGTCGAGGTGGGCGTAGCTGCGGAGTGGATGGTGGATTCGCGATGGGCGTCCTCGGCACGCGAGGCGACTTCGACGGGCAAGGTGAAGGCAAACCGACACCCCACCACCGAACTGCCATTGTAGAGGTTGTGGGCACGTATGCGGCCGCGGTGCGACTCGACGATGGATCGACACAGCGACAAACCGATGCCCATGCCTTCCGCTTTGGTCGAGAAAAAGGCTTCGTACAGGCGCGCCAAAACCTCGTCGGGCAGGCCAGGTCCGGAGTCGGTGACGCTGAACTCGATGACCCCGCCTTCCTCGGCATTGAAGCGCGGCGTCACACGCAACTCGATGTGTCGACGGGATGTGGGCAAGCCGGCGCTGTCGATGGCTTCGGCAGCATTTTTCAGCAAGTTGAGCACCACCTGTTCGATCAGGATAGGGTCCACCATCAACATGGGCAGGCGCTGTGCAACGTAGTGGTGGATGGCGACGTTGCGCCGCCGAAGTTCGATGCTGGCCAGTTCCACGGCATCGTCGATGATGTCGCGGGCCCGCGCAGGCTGACGTTGGGGCTCGCTTTTCTTCACGAAGGCGCGGATACGGTGAATGATTTGACCAGCGCGTTCGGCTTGCCGCGCGGTCTTCTCCAGCGCCGCAATCAAGTCGTCCTGGCCGATGTTGCCGCTGCGCACGCGCGACACCATGCCGCCGCAATAGTTGGTGATGGCTGTGAGCGGCTGGTTCAGTTCATGCGCCACGGAAGACGCCATTTCACCCATGGTGATCAGGCGACTCGAGACCTGGGCCTTCTCGGCCTGCTGAGCCGCTTGTTCTTCAACCCGACGCCTTGCCGTGATGTCGGTCGCAATCAGCATCTGTGCCAACCGGCCATCGGTCCACTGCAGGTATCGGGAACGCACGTCGAACCACTTCCCCAGAGATTCGACCAGCACCTCACGCGGGTCCGCGCCGATGGCTGTCAGTTCCTGGGTGGGCAGTCCGGACAGGCTGTCGTCGTCCTCATCGAATTCGGGCACGAAGGGTCGCGACGACGAACTGCCATGCGCCAACAGCGCATGCCCACGCGCATCGGCACCAAACCACAGACGATAGGAGCGGTTGGCAAAGAGCAGCTCGCCTTGCTGAACCGAGAGCACGGAAACGGCTGCCTCCAGCCCTTCCAGAACGGTGGTGAAGCGTTCATGCGATGCCGAGAGCTGATCGCGCACGCGCTTGGCTTCGGTGATGTTGGTCATCGAGGTCATCCAGCCGGTTTGCTGGCCATGCGCGTCGACCAAGGGTGAAACGTACATGCGGGCATCGAAGAGCGTGCCGTTCTTGCGCATCACACGCACCTCGATGCCCCCGGCTGGACTGCGG
>JANNWD010000576.1:0-3712 GCA_031408315.1 Bacteroidota bacterium | reverse complement strand
GTAGCAACAATACCTAGAGTTGTTTTTTTAGTAACATAAAAATCGGCACCAACTTTTGCATTAAAGTAACTATTTGTTCTTTTATCTCTAGATTCTTGTTCAAATATGGCTCTGGTAGATTTATCGCTGTTCAAAAATTTTCTTGTGATATTTATATCTTGAAAATTTTTTCGGGAAGATGCACCAAAATTGCTAAATACATTTACTTTACCCGTTTTGTAGTTTAGGCTTAAACTATTATTTGTTTTTGAGTAAACCCCTTGCCCATAAGCTGTTGACACATTGCCATTAAATCCTTTTTGTTTATTCTTTTTTGTTTTGATATTGATAATACCGCTTCTACCAGCAGCATCATATTTTGCTGAAGGGTTTGTCATAATTTCAATTTGATCAAGCCCATTACTTGGCATATTGCGTAGCATATTACTCACCTCTTGTGCAGATAAATACGTAGGTTTTCCGTCAATAAAAATTTGTACCCCAGGCTTACCTTTTAGGCTAATATTACCATCTTTATCAACAGTAACCCCTGGTGATTTTTCTAACACTTCTAACGCTGTAGTACCTGTATTGCTAATCATAGCATCTACATTTATTATTGTTTTATCGGCTTTACGCTCTACAAATTGTTTTTTTGAACTAATAGTTACCTCTTTCAAATTTTGACTGGCTTGTACTAATTGTAATACACCAATTTGTTTATTTTGGGTAGATGCATCGATGCTAATGGAATTGCTGTACGTTTTACCATGCCCAACCGAAGTGGCTAGTACTAAATAGTTACCTTCTTTTACATTTTCAAAAGCAAAGTTTCCGGCAGCATCGGTTACGGCAATTTTTACAAGGCTACTATCTTTTTTGTTGAGTAGCGATACTGTGGCGGCATCAATTACTTTTTGAATGCCACCATCTTTAATACTTCCACTAATTTTTGCTTGTGGAGTAGTTTGTGCTAGGCTATACATGGCAATGCCAGTAAAAGCCAAAAGGCTAATAATTTTTTTCATGACTATACTTTTTTGTTTTGGTTAAAGCTCCATGGCTGTAGAGCTACTATACTTTAATTTTTGTAATAATGTTAATTAATTACTACTTCACAAAAGTAGGTACTTTGTTTTACATAGTACATTGCAATAAATTGAACGGTAAAATAAAAGGATGGGTGGTTATAATGTATAGAATTGATTATTGTTGCCTTGCTGCCAGAATAATTTTTTCGGCATTTGCACCTTGTAGCTGCCAAGTAAGGCAACGTACACTGCCCCCCATTCCGCAAACGGCTGAAGCATTTACCTTAATTATTTTTTTTGTAGTGTTTGCTTGGAGTATGGTATAAAAATCATTTTCATGTTTCATATTAAAAGTAGGTACATAAATATTTTTTAGGGTTACGGTAGAATTTACGTTAACGCCACAAGCAGATTCAAATCCGTCCCATTCGCCGGGTTTATTTACTTTATACCCTACAGGCACTTCAAGTATTAATGTTGAAGGAAAAGATGATTTTAATTCACCCATTACTTTTTTTCTAAAATCGGGTTTGTCAGAATAATCATTTACTAATAGGGTTTTTTCATCTATCCAACTTACCATTCCATCGGAATGAGCTAAAACTGGTTCGTCAGGCTCCAGTATGGCAATTTCTGTAGCGTTAAATAATTGCTTTAATTCAGCTTTAGCTTGTTGGTAACTAAAGTTATTATCTTCCATAAACCTTGTGGTAGTTATTATTTTTCCTGCATAATTATCTACTATATTACCGCCATCTAATAATAAACCTGTTTTTTGCATCTCAATATTATACTTAGCAGCAAATACATTAAAGCTATTCTGTACCTCAATACTTTCTACCTTAGTCATAGAGGCCCAAGTATAATTAAATTGAATAGGGTTTAAAGGATTTACCGTTGTAAAATCTCTCATCCAAATATCATTAACATTCGCTGTTAACAATACATCCTCAGGTAATTTACCCTCATAATACTTTTTAGTATCTTCATCTACTAATAGCACAACGTTATCATTACCCATTATAGCTTTAGCATATTCAATTTGAAAATTTACTATTTGTGTAAATGCTTTTTTGTAATACTCATCATAAATGGAGGGGGCAGATAAAACTAACAACATTCTATCAGTTTGAATGTTATTACTGTAGTTTTTATCTGAAGGCTTATCTTTATTACAATTTCCTATTTGCATAACTATAAAGGCTGTAAGTATGATAGAAAGTTTCATAAAATTTAATTAAAAATAGTTTGAAAAATTGAAATGATAACGCCCAAAAAAGCACAACATAAACCCCATATAAAATAACGAAGCGTTTTTTGGTAATATTTACCCGATTTTTCTTTTGGAAAATTATTATTTAATATTCGATACAGGGAAATAATTTGAAGTACTACACTTACTAGTAAGCCAAGCCCTATTATATAATCTGACCAATCAGTTTCTGTTACTGGTTGTGTAGCCCAAGTAGCAGAAAAACCTAATACAAAACCCAAAATTATTCCTATTGCAGTTACTAAAGAGCTTCTATAGTTTTTAATTTCTTCGTCCATTTATGTTATTTTTTCTTTAAGTAAATAACATAAAAAAATAGTGCTATACCTGCAACTACCAACGAAATAGCAATTATTTGTGCCTGCGATAAACTATATCCTACAGCATTGTAATGGTCGTTAACTCTTATTTTTTCAATTAAAAAGCGTTCTACACCATTTAGTATTAAATAACTACCAAACATAACGCCAGCTACTTTTATTTTTTTACGTATTGTCCAAAGTATAAAAAAGAAGAAAGTACAAATAATAATTTCGTAAAGCGGAGTTGGTATTACTGGGCTTGGCAATACTTTATTGTGCTCATCATTATCACCTTTAATAAAAATACCATCTTTATTTACATTTTTTGGGTAACCGTAAGCAAACATCCAATTGGGTAAAAATGAAGGTCCTTTAAAATATTTACGAGGAACATCTTGCAATGTTGGATAAATGCGGTTGGTAACAAATAATTGTTTGCCTGTACTATCTGGCACTGTGCCATTTAAAAAATAGGTTTGATGTTGTTTTAATTTACTTTCAAATTCATTAGCAGTGGCTTCAACTACTTTTCCATTATCATTTAAAATGTAAGCACTGTTGTAAACACCCCAATCACCATCGCCAGCTACTTGGCAACCTATACGGCCAATGGCATACGCTATCATTAAAGCAGGTGCTGCACTATCTACCAAGTGTATTAATTTTATACCTTTTTTATAACCATACCAACATATAGCAATAGCTGCTAAAATTAAACCGCCATAAAAAGTTAAGCCGCTTGCCGAAAAAATTGTACCAATGGGGTCTTCTATAAGCCTATCGATATTTTCAAACGCATCAAAAAGCTTTGCTCCCAATATTCCAAATATTAAGCCTAACACAATTATATCTCCTACTCTATCGTGTGGCCAAATACGTACGGTTCTTCTTTCTGGCTGTGCCAATTTTTGTTTATTTGCATCCCACCATTTTAGTCCACCCATTAAAGCGGCAATCAAAATTCCTCCAATAATATTTCCTTGTTTGCTAAAAATATAGTCTTGTGCATTTACATCTACGGGCTTACTAAATAATAAGCCAATTATTTTATAGCCAAAAACAAAACCTACTACCGAATTTATCAACAAATCGACTATAGATGCTGGTTTGCCAACCATTATAACTTC
>JANNWD010000575.1:0-8596 GCA_031408315.1 Bacteroidota bacterium | reverse complement strand
CAAACGAATACAATTTGATTTACGTAAAAATTTAAAAATTGACGAATTAGAGCAAATCAATGATTTTTGTTTGAAGCATTTAAAGGTTGGGTAAATAGTTTAATTATAAAATTTTTCCAAATCTCCAAAATAACGTTCATTCCAACCGCTTACAATATCATCATATGCCTCATCAGGTATGTTAGTGTGTTGCAATTCTACAGAACAACCTTGCTTGTGTGCATGAAGTTTTATGGTAACAATCGATGGGGGTTCTTGCTCACCAAAATACCACTCTTGTTGTATTTTTTTATTTGGTTCAAAAGCTACATTTTTTCCAACAATACTCCCTTCCCACAAACTAAATTCGGTGTTAGGCTCTGTACTCATTTCGGCAGGCTCACCACTCCATAATTGTATGGTGGCAGGGTTGGTAAGGGCTAAATAAATTTCCTCTGGCTGTGCAGGAATGATGTAATATTTCTTAAAATCTTTCATTTTTATTTTATTTACTATTATACAATTTGTCCGTAATCCAAAAATAACTCTTCCCCAGTTTTTATATCTCTTATTGCTTCAAAATAATCACCGTCATTTATCGAAATTATATTTGGTGTATCGCTATGGTTTATAAATAAGGCAACATCTATCTTTTTAAAACCATCCGCTGGCACAAAATAATTTTCATCATCATCGTACAAACAATAATTACCAACTAAAAATTTTGCATGATTAGGTAACGCTTCAACCTCTTGTTTGCTTAACGTTACCCACTCGTTTGCAGCAGTTGGTTTACTAAACATATCTCTACATCCTTTGGCTATATCTTGCAATACAAATACTCCAATACCGCCAATGGTAGAGGGTTGTAGCATTACGTAACTATGCTTACTTAATTCAATTAGTAATTCCTGTTTATTCATTTTCAAAAGTAATCTCTTGTGTTTTTATTTTGCAATACTAGGCTTAATTATGGTTTATTTTTTTGTATTTTCACTTAATGCAAGCTAACCAAAATTTTAAACGAACACTTGGTTTATATACTGCTATTTCTTTAGTAATTGGTACTGTAATTGGTAGTGGTATTTTTATGAGGCCAGCAGAAATGGCGTCTTTACTAGGTAATCCATTATTAATTTTATTAGTTTGGGTAATTGGGGGGGTGTTAAGTTTATTTGTTGCAATGATTATTGCCGAAGTAGGAGCCATGTTACCAGAAACTGGCGGACAGTATTTTTTTATGCGTAAAATGTATGGAGAGTTTTGGGCTTACTTGTATGGATGGGCAAATTTTTCGGTTATAAACACTGCTGGTACTGCAGGTGTTGCATTTATTTGCAGCCAATATGTTGAGTACTTTTTTACGCTACCCAAATTTACATTAGCAACAGAACAATCCATAAAAATTCATCTTCCTTTCATTGGCGATATTATGCCGTTAGAAAATATTGGAGTTAAATTATTAACTATTTTTCTATTAGTTGTACTTACCATTATAAGTTATAGAAGCACAAAAACTGGGGGTACAATACAGGTATTATTTACTGCTGCAAAAGTATTAGCCATTGTTTTTTTAATTGGGGGTTTGTTTTTTTATGAAGAGGGTTCTATAAAAAATTTTACTACAAATTCTACCACCATAAAACCAATTGGTTTTGCATTATTTGCTGCAATAATTGCCGCTTGTAATGGTGCTTTACAAGCTTACGATGGTTGGGGAACCATGGTAAATGTGGCAGGTGAAATAAAAAATCCACAAAAAAATATTCCTAAAAGTTTGTTTATAGGTTTGCTTAGTTGTATTGGTATTTATTTGTTAATTACACTGGCAATGTTATATGTTTTGCCAGTAAACGAAATGGCCAATTCCCCTTTGGTAGCAAGCAGTGCAGCCGAAAAAGTATTTGGTACAATTGGCGGTGGCATAATTGCTTTTTTAATTTGCTTATCTGTATTAGGTGTTACAAATGCAAGTATTTTAGCACCCCCACGTATGACGTTTGCTATGGCACAAGAAGGAAAGTTTTTTGCTTTTGCCGGTAAAATTCATCCCAAATACAATACCCCTGGCAATGCTATGCTTTTGCATTTAGGTTGGATGATTGTAATGGTATTTAGCGGTTCGTTTTATATACTTGCCGATATGTATATTTTTATAACATGGCTATTTAATTTAATGCTTGTTGCAGGTGTTTTTATTTTACGAAAAAAAATGCCTAATGCTGTTAGGCCTTATAAAGTTTGGGGTTATCCTTTTGTGCCAATTATTGCATTACTCTGCACATCATTGTATTTAAGCATTACTTTATATAACGATATTACTGCTTATGCAAATGGAAGAACCAATTTAATAAACTCGTTATTTGGTATAGCTATTACGGCCATAGGCATACCCTTTTATTTTTATTTTAAAAAGAAATATAAACCCAATTAAAACTCAAGCTGAGGTTTACCACCCAATAATACTCTAATTGAATCTCTAGCAATTGCAGTATCACTTAAAGGTTTTGTAAACGGCATTTTTAATTGGTAAGTAATAGAGTCTTTTGTTGTTAAAAGTAATTTATGCCCATAACTAGTCAATCTTTTTAAACCAGCATTTGCTTGTAGCAAACTAGGATAAGTTTTAATAATTAACTTAAATGTAAAACTATCTTTAGTAGCAATAATATTTGGGTTTGCAGTAATCGAATCTTTTTTAATTGTATTCGTATCTTTTAAATTTGAAGAAATGGCAGTATCTTCTTTATTAGGTAATGTAGCAGGAGTAACACTTTGTTGATGATTAACAAAATACCAAATACCAAAACCAACCAAAGCAAGAAATGCTATTAACCCTGCAATGGCAATAGCTTTTTTAGGAGATTTTGTTTCTTTTGCTTTACTAGCAAACGAAATATCAACATCTGCTTTTTCTTTTATGTTAGATGCTATAACAGTTTCTGCTTTTGTGTTTGAAAATACACCTTGTGTAAATTGGTAATCACCAGTTTGATTTTTTTCTAACGTACCTATACCTTCAATTTTAAAAGGCTTGCCAATATTTAAAAATTGCCTACCTAACATCAAAAAAGAATCTAAATCAGCAGAAGCTAAAGGACGAATTTTTTTACTGTTTTGAACAATATAAGTTATCAACCCTTCATCTTCAATAGCTTTATTACTATATTTAAATGCTATTGCGTTTTCTGGCATTATAACCTCTTTGTCTGTTTCAAGCGGTAAAACAAAATCTTGCGATAGCAAAAATGTACCTATGCCTTGTAGCGATAATTGTTTATTTATATAAAAATATTGCGTTATTAAATGTTCTAATTTCATGCCTATGTTTTGGATAGAACAAACCTACACGATATTAATAACATTACAAAGTGTAACCCTTTTTTAAAGTAATTTTACGTAATGATAACACAAAAAGAAAAGGAATTTATAGCCTATTGGGAATTAGAAAGAGAGAATAGAGCCACTTTTACCAATAAACTGATAAGTGGTTTACCAATGGCTTTTTTATTTGGCTTGCCCATTATATTAAGTGTAGTAGTGGTTTATTTATTTTTCCCTGACTTTTATACAAGAATCTCCAATTTGCCAAAAGGTATATTTGCCACCATATTTTTAGCTGTAATTTTTTGTGTATTATTTTTCTCTTATTTTAGAATGCAATATAAATGGGAGATGAATGAACAACTGTATCAAGAATTAAAAAGGAAACAAAAAAAAGAAGTAACTTTGTAAAAAATAAATAGAAATAACAATGTATAGAAAATTAGTTTTAGGCTTTACCATTTTGTGTTCAATTTTTTTATCAAGCTGTTTAAAAGACAAAGCAGCTACGGTAAATAATTGTGTAACAAATACTACTGGTATTCCAACAAGTAAAGAAATTACAGATGTACAAGCTTATTTAACATCAAATAATATTACTAATGCTGTGCAAGATAGCAGAGGCTTTTTTTATGTTATAACTAATGCAGGGGCAGGTGCTAGTGCAAGTTCTTCTTCTACAGTAGTAGTTAAATATGTGGGCACACTTACCAATGGTAACGAGTTTGATAAAAACAGAAATGCCGCTGGCGAAACTTTCCCACTTAACCAACTAATTAAGGGTTGGCAATACGGTATTCCACTAATAAAAAAGGGCGGTTCTATCAAATTGTATTTACCTCCAACTTTAGGTTATGGGTGTAATGCGGTTGGTACAATTCCTCCTGGGTCTATCATAATTTTTACTATTGATTTGGTAGACGTACAATAAAAAATTACTTGTGAGCCACGAAGCTATTTCGGTATTCGATATGTTTAAAATTGGCATTGGTCCAAGTAGTAGCCATACCCTTGGTCCGTGGAGGGCAGCACAACAATTTACAGCGTTTCTACAACAAAAAAATATCTTACAACAAGTAAAAAACATTCAAGTTTTATTATACGGTTCGTTAGCTAAAACTGGGATAGGGCATGGTACCGATATTGCCGTGCAATTAGGTTTATGTGGAGATGATCCTGTAACATTTGATGTAAATAACATTACAGCAAAAATTACAGATATTAAAGCTATGCAAAAACTAGTTTTGGCAGGTAAGCATGAAATTGATTTTAATCCTACAGAAGATATTGAGTTTTTATTTGGAGAATCGCTGCCTTTTCATCCCAACGCATTAACATTTTTAGTTAGGTTACATAACGATGATACGTTTGCAGAAACGTTTTATTCTGTAGGAGGTGGCTTTGTTGTAAAAGATGGTGAAGATGCTAATAAGAAAGATGATGTAACCTTACCTTTTCCGATAAATACGGCGGATGAATTATTGCATTGGTGTATGAAAACCGGTATGAGCATTAGTGAAATTGTATTAGAAAATGAAACGGCTTGGCGTTTAGAAAATACAACCAAAGATGGCATATTAAATATCTGGAACACAATGGCAGCTTGCATTTATAGAGGATGCCATACCGATGGAATGTTGCCTGGAGGCTTAAATGTAAAACGAAGAGGAGCTGCATTAAATAAACGACTTACTAACGGAAAAGTATACTCAGATTACGATAGTTGGTTATCAATAATAAAAAATGGCGGAACCGATTTTACGTATATTTTAGACTGGGTTAGTTGTTTTGCCTTAGCCGTAAACGAAGAAAATGCCAGCTTTGGTAGGGTAGTTACAGCTCCTACAAATGGTGCTGCTGGTGTAATACCTGCGGTGTTGCAATACTATATTGCTTTTTGTAATGGAAACAGCAAAGAAAAAATAATTCAGTTTTTATTAACGGCTGCTGAAGTAGGTAGCATATTTAAAAAAGGAGCAACAATATCTGCGGCAATGGGTGGTTGCCAAGCCGAAATTGGTGTAAGCAGTGCTATGGCAGCCGCTGCACTTACCGAATGTATGGGCGGCACACAACGCCAAACATTAATGGCAGCCGAAATTGCCATGGAACATCACTTAGGCTTAACATGCGATCCCATTGGCGGATTGGTGCAAATACCTTGTATAGAAAGAAATACAATGGGAGCAATTAAAGCTATTACAGCATCGCAATTGGCTTTACAAAGTAGCCCCGATTTTGCTAAAGTTAGTCTTGATGGAGTTATAAAAACCATGTGGGATACCGCTTTAGATATGAACAGCAAGTACAAAGAAACAGCCGATGGTGGCTTAGCCGTAAATGTGCCTTTGAGTTTGAGTGAGTGTTAATTTTTATTTAATTAAGTTTAAAACGTGAAAACTCGTAGAAATATTTATCTGACTATTGGTCTACTTTTAATGATTGTGAATATACTTATTGATATTCAAGAGTTACCAAATATTCTTAAAGAAATTAAAAGTCCAGGAGGGATTGCTTACTTAATCGGATATCATTTTATTTTTTTTATAGGTATCCTGCTAATAAATAGTTCTACTAAAATAAATAAAAAAATGAAGTTAAGAGATCAGATAAAAAATATAGATGATATTGGGGGAAATTAATTTAAACATTTTACAACGCAAACCCCACACTTACACCGCCCCATCTATGCTTTTTTCCTTGTTTAAATTCTTTGGTAAGAAAAGATTGCGTATAAGATAAATACAGTTTTTTAAAGTTTACAATTACACCAGCATCTGCTTGAAGTGTGATTCTATTTATATCTTTACCGCTAATTGTGTAAGGACTTTTTTTATTAAAAATTCCGCCTTGCATAGTGGCATCGTAGCCAATAACATTTACATTGCCTTGTCCATAAAAATAATATTCAGCCTTTGGCTTTTTAGCAATAGGCATAAATCGCTTATTAAATCTGCCAGCCATAAAATTAAATCCAACACTAGCTTTGGTATTTAATGTTCCAAATCTTCCCTCTGTAGCGGCGTTTAGTAAAAAATTGTTACCAGCACTAAGTAATTGCTTTTCGTAATTTACTTGGTAATTAAGTATAACATCATTTTTTATTTGATTTTGCCAACCTAATGGTAATGGGTTTTTTGTCCACCGATGTATATTATATTGTATATCAAAACCCAATGCAGCTTTGCCCATTACGCCAAAGCTAATCGCCGTAGCCAGTTTTTGCTTACGTACATCATCTACCTGTATTAAATATGTTTTTACCGTTATGTTGGCATCAAAAGGTCTATCGCCATATAATATTTTATCACTTTTAATACTTGTAGGAGTGTAGCCAAATAAGTTAAATGTAATGCCGTATTGTGGTGTAGTTTTGTAAGGTTTCCACAATAATTTTGCTAAAATAAATTTTTGTATTGCAGGGTGTGTCACATCAAATGTAATACCTTGGCTATAATACTCATCGGTTTTTGTAAAGTAATCATTATCGTAGTTAAACCTAAAATACTTGGTTTTATTTAATTGCCTAAAGGTAGATGTGTTATCAATTAACTGTGCTTTAGCGGTTGTAAAGGCAACAATCATAAGTAAGACTAAAGATAATTTTGCTAAACGTTTCATCATAATTTACTTACGATGAATTGTTTGAGGAAGATGTGTTTAAGTGGAAAAAGTAGATAAAAAGCTGTATAATTTATAAAAAATTCATATCTTTGCCCCCCAAAAAAGAGGTTTTCTCTTTTTTATACATTTCCCACAAGGCTCAAAAAGTGTCTATCCTTTTAGACCGCCAGTAGGGAGTAACTAAAAATAAGTTATATAATGCCAAAGGTTAAAACCAACAGTAGCGCTAAAAAACGCTTTAAAGTTACCGGTACCGGTAAAATTACATTTCAAAAGGCTTTCAAACGTCACATTCTTACCAAAAAAAGTACGAAACGCAAGCGTAATATGCGTAAAGATGGTGTGGTTGCAGATAGCAATATGCACTTTGTACGTCGTTTATTAGGATTGAAATAAATCCTCCATCCCAACAAAATGGGATCATCGATTTTGAAAAAAACCAGTTAACAAATTTTAAAAAATTTCTAAATTTATAAGAAATGCCACGTTCAAAAAATGCAGTTGCATCAAGAGCAAGAAGAAAAAATATTTTAAAGAAAGCCAAAGGCTTTTATGGTAAGCGTAAAAATGTATATACCGTTGCTAAAAACGTAATGGAAAAAGGATTAACGTATAGCTACGTTGGTCGTAAAATTAAAAAAAGAGATTACCGCACTTTATGGATTGCACGTATTAATGCAGCCGTAAGAGCAGAGGGAATTACGTACAGCGAATTCATTCATAAATTAGCCACAAAAAATATCGATTTAAATCGTAAGGTTTTAGCGGATTTAGCTATGAACGAACCAGAAACATTTAAGAAATTAGTTGATTCTGTAAAGTAGATTACAAAAACGAAAAATGAACAAAGAAGACTGCTGTAAAGCGGTCTTTTTTGTTGTAAGAAATGATGTAACTTTACGAATAAACAATTTATATGCTAAAAGAAACTATAAAAAATGATATAATTGATAAAGTTAAAAAGGTAGAGGATGATATGTTGTTAGAAGAGATATATAGGATTTTAGATTTAGAAACAGAAACAGATTTAGTATATGTTTTTAATGATAGTCAAAAATCGATTATTGGTAATAGATTAGAGGATATGGACAATGGAAGTTTTTTAACTAGTGATGAAGCAGATAAAGAATTAGACGAATGGTTAAAAAAGTAATTTGGTCAAAAGAAGCGGCTTTAGATAGAAAGCAAATTATCGTCTACTGGAATAAAAGAAATAAATCTACTTTATACGGAAAAAAATTAAGGTTACTTTTTGATATCGCAATTAAACGAATACAACTAATACCAACAATTGGTAAAAATACAAATTACGAAGGCGTAAGAGTTAAATTAGTAAGAGACTATTTTATTGTTTATAAGGAGTTATTTGATTGCATAAGAATTATAGCCATTTGGGATTGTAGGCAAAATCCGATTAAATTTGAAAAAATTATATCATAAAAGTATCAATTTTGGATTCTTAAGGATGCATGTATCATAAAATTTCTAACTTTTTTATTTACCCCTAAAATACAGGTACATTTAAATACAATAGGTGTTACATTTGCAAAACTATTATTAAATAATTTTGTGTAAATGAATAATACATATAAAGATTTAGTTGATCAAACCTTTGTTTTTCCGCAAGAGGACTTTAAAGTAAAGGATGATTATTTACAGTACAACAATG
>JANNWD010000574.1:0-6735 GCA_031408315.1 Bacteroidota bacterium | reverse complement strand
ATGCTGCTGCTTACTTACAGCTATGCAGTATAATGATGAACAAAAGAGAATACAGAGCAGCTAAGGAATTTTTTAGAAAAGCAAAAAGCTACAAGCCAACTACCCCACAAATTGTAGACCAAATAAAACAAATCGAAAAATATATAACGAGGATGCCAGGGTAAATAAGTAGTCGTTAGCAGTTATCAAAAATCAATTTTTATCCGTAAAAATAGTGTCATCCGTGCCTTTACAAAACCCCAAATAACTCCTCCACCTTTTTCCACCTAAAATCAAAAATACCTTGTAATTGTTTTTTTACAAATAAGGCATTAGCAATATCTCCCAAAAACCAAAAAGGTAATTTGTAGTGTACAATATCCGTCATTTCCACTCCTCCATCAACCGCTTTAAAATGATGTTGATGATGCCACATAGTATAAGGTCCAAAGCGTTGTTCATCTACAAAAAATTGTTTGTCTTGTACATGGGTAATCTCCGTCATCCAGTAAAGCGGTATACCCAAAATTGGTTTTACGGTATATTCAATTATTTGCCCTGCATACATTCTATCACCATGATGTTTACTTACAATATTAAACCCCAAATTAGTTGGTGTAATGGCTGCAAGATTGGCTGGGCTACTAAAAAAATCCCAAGCAGCATCTAACGTTATAGGTAATTTTTGAACCGTTTTTATGTCATATACCTTACTCATACTATAATCATTTAAACCTATAACAGCAAACTATGTAATTTGTTTTTATGTACCAAGCTTTTAGTTATAAATTTGACTTTAATGGAACAGTTGTTTATTAATTTTTATTTCTTTTAGTAAAAGAGAAAAAATTTATCACTCTTGTACAATTTATCTTTATTAAGCAAATAACACAATTTCTATAATTACTATCAATGCAACTAAAAAACCAACAGTTACAAAATAAATTTTTAGAGGCTTACAACCAACTAAACCCAGCACAACAAAAAGCGGTTAATACGCTTGACGGGCCAGTAATGGTTATAGCTGGCCCAGGTACAGGCAAAACACAAATTTTAGCAGCCCGTATTGGTAAAATATTATTAGATACAGATACCCAACCTCAAAATATTTTATGCCTTACCTATACAGATGCTGGTACCATTGCCATGCGTAAGCGGTTGCAACAATTTATAGGTGTCGATGCTTATAAAGTAAATATTTACACTTTTCATGCTTTTTGTAACGATGTAATACAAGACAATTTATCGCTATTTGAAAAAATAAGTTTAGATGCCATTAGCGAATTAGAAAGTATAGAACTCTTTAAACAATTAATAGATAATCTATCAAAAAACAATCCATTAAAAAGATACCGAGGCGATGTATATTTTGAAATAAATAATTTGCGGCAACTATTTTCTGCTATGAAAAGGGAGGGATGGCAACCAGCATTTATTAATGAAAAAATTGAAGACTACCTAACCGACTTACCCAACAGAGATGAATTTATTTACAAAAGAAAATATAAAGAGTTTAGTGTTGGAGATATTAAAAAAGATAAAATAGACGAGGAGAAAGAAAAAATGATTAAACTTTTGGCAGCCGTTGCCGAGTTTAGCAATTATCAAAGCCTTATGCGTAAAAAAAATCGCTACGATTTTGATGATATGATAAATTGGGTAATAAAAGCTTTTGAAGAAAATGCTAATATCTTATCCAACTATCAAGAAAAATTTTTATACTTGTTGGTAGATGAATATCAAGATACAAGCGGTACACAAAATAAAATTGTAGAGCTTTTAGTTAATTATTGGGATGAGCCAAACCTATTTGTAGTAGGCGATGATGACCAAAGTATTTATCGCTTTCAGGGTGCAAATATCGAAAACATGGCGGTCCTAATGGATAAGTACACCAATTTGCTAGCCATTGTTTTAGAAAATAATTATCGGTCGGTACAACCCATTCTAAATATATCTACAACACTTATTCAAAATAATATTGAACGATTAATTAATAAAAAGCCAGCATTACAATTAACTAAAAATTTAATTTCATCTAACAATAAATTATCTTCCTTAACTTTTAAGCCAACCTTGGTTACATACAATAATGCAAAGGAAGAAATGGCAGCTATTACCAATCAAATAAGCAAACTTTTATCTCAGCAAATACCAGCAGGTAATATTGCTGTTATATATAAGGAAAATAAATTCGGGCAAGAGTTAGCAACATATTTTAGGCTAAAAAACATTCCTTTTTACAGTAAACGAAGTTTAAATATTTTAGAAAACCCCTTCATAAAAAAAATTGTACAACTGATACGGTACTTAAACGCCGAACTTGATACCCCATACGGCGGAGATGAAATGTTATTTGAAATTTTGCACTACGATTTTTATAATATACCAGCAATTGAAATTGCTAAAATTACAGTAGCCGTTAATAATAAAAAATATAGTACCGAACCAACATCTATCCGAAAACTAATTATTGATAAAGCCAATAAACCTGCTAAAGATTTATTTGATAATGGTTTGCCGCAAGTATTAAAAAATATTAGCCAACAGTTAGAAGAATTAATTAGCGATGTACCGAATGTTACCTTACAAAAATTATTTAGTAATGTAATTGAAAAAGCTGGTGTATTAAATTATGTAATGAAAAGTAATGAAAAAATTTCTTTACTGCAGTTAACTACAGCCTTTTTTGATTTTATTAAAGAAGAAACTAGTCGTAATCCATTACTTACTTTGCCACAATTAATTTTAATAATTGATTTAATGGAAAAAGAAAATTTGCCTTTACCAATGAATGAAACCAATGGTACGGATAAAGGGGTAAACTTACTAACAGCCCACGGCAGCAAGGGATTAGAGTTTGAGTATGTTTTTTTTGCTGGGCTTAATGCAAGCAGTTGGGAAAAAAAACGTAAACCAGGTGGTGGATATAAATTACCCGATACAATGTTTACCGCTTCCCCCTCTTTTGGAGGGGGGCAGGGGGAGGTTGAAGAGTTGCGACGTTTATTTTATGTAGCACTTACCAGAGCCGAAAAATACCTTCAATTATCTTATCCAAAATATAAAAATGATGGAAAGGAGCTAGAGCCAAGTATGTTTATTGCAGAAATTTTGCAGCAACATAATTTACCTTTAGAAGAACCTATTTTAACTCCCGAAGAAATTTACGAATTTGAAATTTTACAATTCACTCATCAAGCACCAGAAATTGAACATGCTGAGGATGATTTTATTGACGGCTTGCTTTCCAAATTTGTAATGAACGTTACCGCATTGAGTAATTATTTAAAATGCCCGTTGCAGTTTTATTATCAAAATTTAATTCGTATACCTAGCGGTAAAAGTGAGGCTACAGAGTTTGGTAGTGCCATACATTATGCACTAGAAAAGCTTTTTAGAAAAATGCAAGAAACAGAAAAATTTCCTACGCCAACAGAAATGTTAACCGAGTTTGATTGGTATATGTATCGCCACAGAGAAAACTTTACCAAAGAAGCTTTTGACAGACGAATAGAATATGGACATGAAGTGCTTACAAATTATTATACTAAATACATAAATAGTTGGAATAAAATTGTAGCCATAGAACGTAATATAAGGGGTGTAGTAGTGAATGATGTGCCACTAAAAGGCAAGTTAGATAAACTTGAATTTGATGGTAAAAATATAAATGTAGTGGATTATAAAAGTGGAGATATTGATAAAGCATTACCTAAGCTTAAAGGCCCAAGCGATAAAGACCCCAACGGTGGCGACTATTGGCGACAAGCCGTTTTTTACAAAATTTTAATAGATAATTACGAACAAAAAAGTTGGAACGTTGTAAGCTCTGAGTTTGATTTTATAGAGCCAGATAAAAAAAAGGAATATCGAAAAGAAAAAATTGTAATAACCCCAGCCGATTCCGAAACTGTAAAGCAACAAATTACTGATACTTGGCATAAAATTCAAAACAAAGAATTTTATACAGGCTGCGGCAAAGAAGAATGCCATTGGTGCAATTTTGTAAAAAATAATAAACTAGCTGTGCAGTTGCATGATGTGGAAGATGGAGACGAAGAATAAAGATTATTTGTATATTTGATTAAACGTTGAAAATGGGTACAATAAGAAAAAAAATGTTGGATGAAATTAGTGCTGCACCAGAAAGCACAGTAAAAAATTTGTACAAATTATACTCCATTGTTAAAGAGCAAAACAATAATTCAATTAAATGGGATGATTTATCAGAAACACAAAAACAAAAAATACAAATTGGCACTCAACAATTAAACCAAGGCAAAGGTATATCGGCAGAAAAAGCAATGCAACAATTACAAAAGAAATATGGACTTAACTAAAGCAGTAATTATTTCTCCTCAAGCCCTGGAGGATTTAGATGATACTTACGCTTGGGTTTTGTACAAATTTGGAAAGCCCACTTTAGAAACATTTCATAAAAAATGGAGTAGCTTTTTAAAACTAGTATCCACTCAACCCACTTTATTTCCATATTTAAACAGACAAAAAGGGTTGCGTAAATTTATTTTCTATAAAAGGAATTTAGTTATCTACAAAAATAAAAGAACACATATAGAAATTATTGCTGTATTTAATACTTGGCAAAATCCTAAAAAGTTAAAAAATTATAAATAACTACTCATTTTGTACAATAAACAACTATTCCATTTAAGTTTGCACAGCAATGAAAGCCAAACAATTTATTAATTTATTTTTTTTTGTATTTATTAGTTACGCTTTAACTATCATAGGCACTGGCTGTGCCCAAATAGGTATGCCAACAGGTGGTACAAAAGATACCATTCCGCCAGTCCTTGTAAATTCATCTCCCAAAATAAAAACTGTAAATTTTAAAGACAATAAAATAACCTTAACCTTTAATGAGTACATTGAAGTTAAAGAAGCACAAAGCAATGTGCTGGTGTCGCCATTTCCTAAAAAAACACCAGAGGTTAATTACAAATTAAAAACAGTAACCGTAAAACTAAAAGATACATTACAACCTAATACAACTTACAGCATCAACTTTGGAAAAGCCATTGTAGATTTAAACGAAGGCAATCCTTTAGGCAATTTTACATATATTTTTTCTACAGGTTTTATTATCGATACATTAACCCTTAGCGGTAAAGTACAATTAGCACAATCCGGTAAAATTGATAGCAACTTAATTGTACTCCTTTATCGCAATGCCGTAGATTCCACTGTGCAAAAAACAAAGCCAACCTACATTGCAAAGCTAGATGGGCAGGGCGTTTTTACATTTACTAATTTACCAAAAGATAATTTTAAAATTTACGCTTTAAAAGAAACTGATGGCAGCAAAACCTACAATTCAAAAACAGAAACATTTGCATTTTTAAACAATGATATTTCTACAGCTACCCAAAACGATAGTATTTTATTAAATGCCTTTGTGCAGGAAAAAGAAAAGGAGAAAACAGCTGTAGCAAAAAATATAGAAAAAAAATTACGCTACACTTTACCACAAGGCTCAGTACAAGATTTGCTTACACCTCTTACAATAGAATTTAATAAGCCGCTAAAAAAAGCAATTTTAAATAACGTACTATTAACCGACACCAATTTTAATTTAATAAAAGGTGTAACGGTTTTGTTAGATAGCTCAGCTAAAAAAATAACCATTACCAACCAATGGAAAGAAGAGCAATTGTTTAAATTAATTATTGATAAAGATGCTTTTGCAGATAGTGCAGATTTAGCTTTAACTAAAAGCGATACTCTAAAAATTACAACAAAAAGCCAAAGTGATTATGCTAATGTTGTTTTGCATTTTAAAAATTTAGATGTAACCAAAAATCTCGTTTTGCAATTTGTACAAAACGATGAAGTGGTAAACTCTTTTCCCATTAAAAGTACAGAGTGGAGCAATAAATTATTTATACCCGGCGAATATGAGTTGCGTATTTTATTCGATACAAATAAAAATGGTATTTGGGATACAGGAAACTATACAAAAAAACTACAACCCGAAAACGTAATTACCCTGCCGCAAAAGCTAAGCGTAAAAGCCAATTGGGATAATGAAAGAGATATTGAGTTGTAATTATCTTTTCTAACTTATATAAAAACCTATTAAACCAATAATTATTTACGCTACAACAACAATTACTTTGCTTTAAAAATTAGTACATTAGCCATATTATCGAATTAGCAAATTACCTTTGCCCTATGCAATTTTCCTCTCATTTATTAGAAGCTGCGGTTAACGAATTTGGCAAACTCCCAGGTATTGGCAAAAAAACAGCACTTCGTTTAGCACTACATTTATTAAAGCAACCCATAGCCGATAGTACAAATTTTGGCAACGCTATTACACAAATGCGTAACGAAATTAAGTTTTGCAAAAACTGTCATAATATTTCCGATACCGATTTGTGTAGTATATGTAACAATCAAATGCGTAAAAAAGAATTACTGTGTGTGGTAGAAAATATAAGAGATGTAATCGCTATTGAAAGCACACAACAATTTAATGGGGTATATCATGTATTAGGCGGTATTATTTCACCGTTGGACGGTGTTGGACCAGATCAATTAACCATTGATAGCCTTATCCACCGAGTTCCAACAGAACAAATTACCGAAATAATTTTTGCTCTTAATCCAAATATTCAAGGCGATACTACTGTTTATTATATTACAAAAAAACTAAAAAATGTTTCTGTGAAAATTACCACTATTGCCAGAGGCATTGCCTTTGGTGGAGAGTTGGAATATGCCGATGAAATG
>JANNWD010000573.1:0-2577 GCA_031408315.1 Bacteroidota bacterium | reverse complement strand
GGTTTCATAAAATTTCAACAGTAATTTTAAAAGCGTTGTTTTGCCGCTACCACTTGTGCCTACTATTGCCGTGGTTTTACCTTGTGGTATTAATACGCTTATACTTTTTAAAACTGCATCGTTACCTGCACCTGGGTATGTAAACGAAACATTGGTTAATTCAATTGTTTTATTTGTTGGAAGTTCGGTATTAAGTTCACTACTACTTGTACTATTGCTCATTAAATTCGGGGCTTCTTCTTCATCTTTTAATGAGTGTATTTCATTTAGTCTATCCAAACTTATTTTAGCCAGTTGCCAATTTTGTACAAAGCTTATAAATTGCTCAATTGGGCTGTTTAATTGCCCTAGTATGTATTGTACGGCTAGCATTTTACCTAACGTCATTCCGCCTTCGTTATTAATAACGGCTTTTGCAGCCAAAAAAGTAATAATAATATTTTTACCTTCATTAATAAAAAACGCACCCGTTTGTTGCCATTGGTTTAGGGCTAATCCTTTAATGCCTAGCTTAAATGTTTTAGCTTGCAACCGTTCCCACTCCCAACGTTTTTGCTTTTCGCTGCCATGCAATTTTAGCTCTTGCATACCTTGTATTATTTGTAAGGTTTTACTTTGTTCTGCTGCCGATACATCAAATTGTTTATAATCTAATTGTTTTCGTTTTTTTAGGAAGATGAGTATCCAAAAAATATATAAAATACTTGCACCACAAAAAATTAAAAAAATAGAAATATTATACATGCCTAGCACCACCGAAAAAATTACCAAATTAAATAACGCAAATAAAGTAGTTAATGATGTACCTGTTAAAAAATTTTGTATGCGATGATGATCGTTCATACGTTGCAAAATATCTCCCGTTTTTTTGCTATCAAAATAACTAATGGGTAGTTTCATTAGTTTAATTAAAAAATCTGTAAGTATACTAATATTAATGCGGCTGCTTATGTGGTATACAATCCAACTTTTAATAAAATCTATACTTAGTTTACCTGCAAATAAAGCTAGTTGTGCAAATAAAATAATGTAAATAAATGGTAGGTTATTGGTATTTATACCAACATCTACAATGCTTTGTGTTAAAAAAGGAAAAATAAGTTGTAATAAACTACCTAACAATAAACCTATAATAAGTTGTACAATTAATTTTTTATAAGGCGTTAAATAATGTAAAATACTACCAAACGATTTTTGTTTTACCTCAACATAATCATCATCGTATTGGTTGTTGTAAAAAGATGGAGTGGGTTCTAGTAAGAGGGCAATTCCTGCCCCCTCTTGAACTTCGTTCGTTCTCTTTTCTGAGAACCCCGACAGGGGAGGAAATAAAACAGACTGATTAGTAGATGCCGAAGTAGATTGTAAGTCAGTATTTTGAATATTTTCATTTGTAACACTACTAAACCATTTTTGCTCAAATTCTTTTTGTGATAGGGTAATCAAACTTTGTGCAGGGTCGGCAATAAAATAGTTATTGTGTTTTATTTTGTATAAAATTACAAAATGATTTTGCCCCCAATGTAAAATGCAAGGCAATTTAACGGCTTGTAATTCTTTAGTAGTTAATTGTGCCGCTTGTGTACGGTAGCCAATTTTTTCGGCAGCATCGCTAATGCCTAAAATATTTACACCCTCTTTACCAATTTGTGTAAGCTCTCTTAATTTTTCTAAACTAAAATGGCGTTTGTAATGTTTGCTTGCCATGTACAGGCAAGTTGGTCCACAATCCATGGTATTGCGTTGTATGGTAAAGGGGAAGTTGGGCATTTAGTATTTTAGGCGGTAGTTAATTTTTTTAATAAATTTGTATAAATAATTTTAGTATGATAAGGCAAATAATTATACCAACTACAAATACCTACACCTTGCAATTGCAAATACCCGATAGTATGATTGGCAAAAAAGTAGCGGTTATTTATGATGAGGAAGAAGATATTGCAGTTGAAGAAAAACAACCAACAAAAGACAACATTGTTGACGTTAGCAAAATATTTGATGGCTATAGAGTGAATATGAAAGATTTTAAATTTAACAGAGACGAAGCTAACGACTATGAGTAAAATTGCTTTAGATACTAATGTGCTTGTTTTTTTGTTTGACGAAGGAGCATCAGTTAAATGTAAGGTTGCGGAAGCTTTAGTCAAAGCAAATCCTATAGTATCAGCACAAGTAGTATCTGAGTTTTTAAATGTAGGAAAGCGACTTTTAAAAATGCCAAAGCTTATTTTATTAAAACAATGTAACCAAGTTTTTGAAAAATGTACAATTGTACCCACCTTGCAAACTACCCTACTTTGGGCAGAAAAATTAATAATACGATACGATTTACAATTATTTGATGCAATAATAGTTGCCGCTGCCTTACAAGCCAATTGCACCATTTTATATAGCGAAGATATGCACCACGGCTTAGTAATAAATGATACGCTTACCATACTTAACCCTTTTATATAATTTTTTTGTTGCATTTTGTTTAAACTAAAATGGCGTTTGTAATGTTTGTTTACCATGTACAGGCAAGTAGGGCCACAATCCATGGCATTGCGTTGTATGGTAAAGGGGAAGTTGGGCATT